>NZ_JBYNDP010000006.1:0-17580 GCF_059783535.1 Tateyamaria sp.
GTCGGGGTAAAACGGGGATGCTTCGGACCGATTTCGGTGAAGTGCACAATTAGAGGCCGAAACTGCGCATTTTTCTCCGCGCGCCGGGTGTGGGGCGCGCAGATGGGTTAACGCGATACGTTATGCCGCAGGTTGGCTGGTCTCGGGCCGGGCCGTTTCGCCGTTCAGATGGTTGCGCAGGCTGGCTTCGAAAAAGTGTTGCCAGCCCCGTTGGCAGATGTCGAAACAGGCGATCTGTGGCGAGAGCCCTTCGTGGGTCAGCGTAACCGTGCTGCCGCCCGGGGCGGAGGCGATCCGCCAGACAAGGCGGGTGCCTTTCCATTCGGCCGGATCGTCCACCCCCTCCATGATCATGTGGGCGTCGGTGCAATTCCATGCGAAACTTTGGGCTGTGCTGTCGGGATCGAGGGCAAAGGTCGCGTGGCTGCGGTTGAAGCGGATGGTGAAGCCCTGTGTGGTGCGGTCCACGCGGGTGGACCACCAGAGTTCAAGATCATCCGCAATCAGACGCGCGGCCTGTTCAGGTGGCGCGCTGGTGGTGATCGTTGCGGTGTAGTCCATCAGTCCTCTCCATGAATGTCGTTGCGCATGCGCATAAGGTGTTCATCCCAGCCGTTGTCGAGCGAGAGGATGAGGCCGAAAGCGGCTTCGTCCTGTGGCAGGCCTTCGTGGGTCAGCGCCAATTGCGTACCACCCGGGACGTCCGAGAGGGTCCACTTCACAGTGCTGACCGCATCGCCCATTGGGCGGACCGTGAACGTGTATTCGAGATATGTGGGCGCGTCGGCCTTGATCACTTTGCCCCAGATCAACAAGTCGCCGCTGGTTGTGCCATACATTTCCAGCTTGGCGCCCTCGGTCAGTGGGGTTTGGGGGGCGTGGAACCATTTGGCGAGCTGTTCCGGTTGCGTGAGGTAGTCCCACACCATCTGGCGCGGTGCCTTGAGGAAGATGGTTTTCTGCAACGTCGTTTCGGTCATTGGAGGTCCTTTTCAATAGCAGTTTTGAGAGCATCGAGGCGGTCGTCCCAGAAGCGGTCGAAATATTCGAGCCAGTTGAGCACCGGTGCGAGGCCAGCAGGGTTGAGCGTGTTGATCCGTTCGCGGCCGCGCGCTTCGACCGTGATCAGGCCGCCATCGCTGAGCACCGTCAGGTGTTTTTTCACCGCCGCCCGCGTCATGTCGAAACGGTCGGACACTTGTGCGATGGTCATGTCCTGTGCCGAGAGCATGCGCAGGATGTCGCGCCGGGTCGGGTCGGCCAGCGCCCGGAATGCGTTTTGGGTCTGGTCCGTCATGGCGTCACCGGAAGGAAGTCGAACGCGCCGTCCTGATAGAGCATGGTCACGCAGGGGCTGTCAGAGACGCAGGCCGAGACATGGGCCATGTTGGCCGGGATTTCGTAGTAGCTGCCCGGGCCGATGATGGCCGGGTTCTGTGCGTCAGGTGCAGCGTGCGTCATTTGCCCTTCGAGCATGACGCCGAACATGGTGGCGGATTTGGTGTGGGGCGGGCTGACTGTGCCTGCGGGCAGGCGGACCATCGCAAAGTAGGGTTCCGCCATACGGTCGCCTGAGAGGGGGGCGAAGGCCACGCCTTCGGGTGTCGTGTCCCATTCGAGCGTGTCGGAGGGCGTGAGTATAATCGCTGGGTCAGCGAGCGCTGGTGCGGTGGCCAGCAGCAGGACGGCGAGGGGTTTCATGGTGTGTCTCACATATGATGCCATTTGGTATCATATTAATGAGATACCATTTGGTATCATGTCAAGCCTGCTGGGTGCTGTTTGATCAGAGATCGAATAAGTCATTCAGATTTTTGGATAAATCCGTATGTTTCCAGCTCTTCCGGCAGCAACACATAGATCTCGTCCGGTGGTGTGCTCAGCGCGTGTTGCATCACGAGCGGGTCGATTCCCATCTCGTCGAGATAGGTCATCACCTCGGCCTGGCCGCGCTGGATGTCTTCGACTGCAAAGGCTGCGGGGAGGAAGGTGTTTTGGCCGAAATAGTGTTGGTGGACGCCAACTGACGCGTCCGCGTCAATGTCGCGGGTGCTGCCTGCCGCCAGCAGGTAGGGGCAGGCGGAATAGCAGAACTCGCCCGCCAGCATTTGGGTGCTGATCCCCTCGCGCCGGATCACACGCCCGAGCGCCAGTGCGTCCTGAACCGAGCCGCCGGGACTTTGCAGGATCAGCGTGTCGGGGCGGGGGTCGGCTTGGGTGATGAGGCCCGCGAGCCGGTCGGCGTCGCCGGCGCTGATTTCACCTTCGAGCCGGTAGGTGGTGCCGTCGGTTTGGGTCAGGACGAGGCGGTTGGGCAACTCGCCGGGATCGCGGGCCGGTTGGGTGACGGGGCGGTCGCGGTCGGGGCGGAAGGTGCGCCGCTGGTCGCCGGGGCGCACGGGTTCGGTGAGGCGCGGGGCGTCGGGGCCGAAGGTGGGCAGGCGCAGCCCCTGCATGTCGCCAAGGATCAGGAGGCCGCCGATGCCTAGCTGGAAGATCAGGACGCCCATCAGCACGCGGGCAACGGGGTTGCGTGGTTTGCTTTCTGTGTCCGCCGTGTCGGTCATTCGGCGACCCGTTTGGGGGTGTCGGGTGGGTTGATCTGGCCGGGGGCGGTCATCGTGTCTTCGACATCGCGCAGGGCGACCATGGCGGCGCGCAATTCGGCGAGGGTCAGCGTGTCTTCGACTGCGGCCCCTTCGCGCCCGCCGCGGATGGCGGATTGGGTGATGGCGAGGATGAAGACAAGCACCGCAGGCAGCAGGTCGATGGCGATGGCCCCGGCCCACGAGGGCACGAAATTGCGGGCATAGAGGATGACCGCATCGGCGGACGAAATGGGCGTGTAGGTCACGTCCGTGGTTGGTGCCATTGCCTGTACGGCTTGAGCCGCGCGTTCAAGCGTGGTGGCGCGCTGTGCCAGTACTTCGAGCACCGAGGTGATGGTGGCCGCCTGATCGGTGCGGCCCTGTTCGGTGCTGCTGTCGAGTTCGGGCAGGACGACCGAGGCGGCAAGGTCCTGGGCTGCGCGTTCGACAAGCGGCGCGACCGAGAGTTGGCGGATTTGGGTGATCAGTCCTGCGAGCCGGACCGCTTGTTCGGAGAATTCGACGCTGCGTGCCTCAACCGGTCCGGGTTCGACAGTGAGGGCGCGCATGCGGGACAGGATCACGTTGCCCTCGGCAAAGGCGCTTTCGACAAGTGGGGTCTGGGCGCTGATTTGCCCCTCTAGCCCCGAGAGTTCCGCCGCTTTCTGGCGCAGGACACGGAAAACGGCGCCACGGCCTGCAAGGCCCGAGAGTGCGCCGGCGGCCTCCTGTTCAGAGAGGTCTTCGAAGGACTGCCGGACGCGGGCCACGTCGCGTTCGAGGGATTGGCCGGTCAGGGCCACTTCATGGGCGCGTTCGAGGCTGTTTTGGTAGTCCTGCACTGTTTTGGCGAGGTGCTGTTCGACCGCCGCTGAACCGGCGAGGGCGGCGGCATTGAGCCAGGAGGACATGGCCACGATGGCAAGCGAGCCTGCGCCCATCGCCACCATCAGCCCGATACGGGCACGGGCGGAGCGGACGGCTGGAAAGAGCCGCATCATGTAGGACCAGAAGACAAAGATGCCCACGGAGACCGCGACCGAGTAAGCGATGGCGGCAAAGACCGACATGGCCCCGTTTTCATCCAGCAGGGACGACACCCCGAGATAGGTGTATATGCCCGACGCAGTGGCGAGCACCCCGAGGGCTGTGCCGGAGAAGGTGTCGAGCCAACCGAGGTGCCCCTCAAGTTCGCGCGCATAGCGGACGCCGCGCGCCTGTGTCTGGCTCAGCCCTGTGTCATTGGTCATATGTCAGCTCCCACCGCTGTCGGCCAAAGGTAAGGGCAGAGGCGCGGAACGCCAAGGGGGCAGGCGTGGCTTGCTTTTGTTCAGGTTTTGTTCATATTCTCGACCTCATGCAAACCGCCCTTGATCCTACCACCATGATGCCCGGCCAATTGCTGGCCCGTGGCGTGTCGCGCCACCTGGCCAGTCTTGGTCTGGCTGCGGTCGAAGAATTGGTGCCCGCGCGCGGCCTGCGCGTCGACGTGATGGCGCTGGGCGCCAAGGGTGAGATCTGGGTGATCGAGTGCAAGTCCAGCCGTGCCGATTTCATGTCGGACCACAAGTGGGAAGGGTATCTGGAGTGGTGCGATCGGTTCTTTTGGGCCGTCGACGGGGATTTTCCTGTTGATCTGCTGCCCGAGGGGACGGGGTTGATCATCGCGGACGCCTATGATGCCGAGATCATCCGCATGGCCCCCGAGGATAAGCTGGCACCGGCGCGGCGCAAGGTGATGGTGCAGAAGTTTGCTACCCACGCGGCGCGGCGCTTGCAGGTGCTGCGTGACCCGGGGTCGGGGTTGGGGTGGTCCTGAACGGTGATTTTTGCTGCAGTTGCCTATCGCGTTGCCTGTTTGTGCAGCGATTTGTTTCGCATGGTGACCGCCGCTGCACGGTCTTTGTCTGGTTTTTGCGAGTTTTGGGTGGCTGATCAATCAGAGCGTGTGTAAACATGCGCAGGCCGTTCATATGCCTGAGCGGCCAAACGACTTCGCCACATCCTGTCTGACCCAGTTCTGCCAAGGGCCTATGTGATGAACGTGATCCAAATCCGCAAAGCGATGTATGGTGTGGTTTTTCCACGACTGGTCATCTCCATTGCCAAGCGCGTCTTTGCCTTTGGTTTGATGGTCCTTGTCGCAATGCTTGGGACGGGTGACATGAGCAGTCGGGCGGATACGGTCGAGACCAGCAGGCTTATGCATCAGTTCCAAAAGACACGGTTGGACAATTTGATCCGATACCAACCGGAACTTGCCGCGCTTTTGTCGGGTGTCGGATCCGGTGCCTTGAACGCGGACGTAAAAGACAATCGCGGCGTTTTGCATTTTTCCAGTGGCGTGGATTCACCGCTTTGGGCGCGCGTGAGCGGGCGGTGGAATGACACCGGTAAACGTGAGTTCAAATACGGATTCGGTGCGATGGGGCTGCACACTTACGTCACGCCGACCCTTGTGGTCGGCGGCATGATCGAGGCGGATTACCTGTCGCAAGAAGGTGCCCGGTCCGACAGGGCGGGCGGGGGTGCAATGGCCGGGTCCTATTTCCTGGCGCGCCACGCCAATCAGCCTGTGTTTGTTGAAGGGCGTCTTTTGCGGGGGAAGGCGTCTCATAGCATCCGGCGGTCCGGTGACAGCACGCTGTGGCCGGACACGCGGCGCGGTCTGGCGCAGTTGAAACTGACCGGCCAGCTTCGCTATGGCGTTACGACCCTGACCCCGAGCTTTCTGGCGTCATACGCCACTGATGATGTGTTGTCGCGTGGGAGCAACCCGCTTGCCGGACAAAGCATTCAACAGCGCCATATGCAGTTGGGGTTGGAGTTTCGTCGTACGCTGCGACAGTTGAATGGTGCTCCTGTCATCCTGACTGGGGGCGGGGCTTTCTCGCGCACCACAACTCAACGCTTCGGGCATGATGCGTTGGCGTTGCCAGGTCAGCACCATGGTAGCGGTCGCGTGAACCTGGGCATCCGGTTTTCAACCCAGGCCGGCGGCTCGATTGCGATCGACAGCTTTTGGGGAGGTTTGGGGACGTATGCGCCGGAAAACTACGGCCTGAAAGCGGGCTACGATATTCGGTTCTGACCACTCGCCAGCGGTTGTCTATGTGCCGCGATCTCTGAATGGCTTTGACCCGCTGAGCATGACCGTGGACGAACGGCTTCGCACGTTGCGCCCACATTGTGATATCAAACAAACCTGCGAAGGATCCGTTTACATCGGAGCGGGAGGGCGAAGTGGTTGCCGCGTTAGCGTTTCATCGCGCCGGCGGCCTTGGCGGCTGCCTTGATCTCGTCGGCGATTTCCTCAGCCTCTTCGGGGTCGAAATCCATTGGAATTTCAATACCTTTCGCCTCGACATAAATGCGCACCATGCCTGCGTCGGTTGGCCCGATCTGCAGGTTTGCTTCGATGTCGCTTTCTTTGTTGATGCCCATGGCCATCTCCGGCGGAAGTTGAAGCGCGGTGCTAGCCCGATCGGCATTGAAAGGCAAGCGGGCGTCGGTCATGGTCGTGGCATGACAGATGTGAGCATACGCCCGTTTCGACCCGAGGATACCGATTGGCTGGTGGACCGGCATGGGCGTCTTTATGCGCGCGAAGCAGGGTTCGATGACAGCTTTGGTCCGCTCGTCCGGTCTATCCTGGAGGCGTTCAATGCTGAGCATGACGCATCCTGTGAGCGAGGGTGGATTGCCGAGTCTGAGGGGCAGCCTTTGGGGTCGATCTTTTGCGTGCGCCATAATGCGACTACCGCAAAGCTGCGTTTATTCCTGCTGGTTCCAGAGGCGCGGGGTAAGGGTGCCGGGCGGATGTTGCTGGATCAGTGCATGTCCTTTGCGCGGGAGGTCGGGTACAGCGGCATGACCTTGTGGACTCATGAAAGTCACGAAGCAGCCTGCGCGCTTTACGCCCGCACCGGGTGGGATTTGGTGGCGTCGAAACCTGTCCACTCCTTCGGGCAGGATTTGGTGGAGCAGACGTGGGTTTATCGCTTTTGATGGTCTTGCAATCGGTCGACGGCAAAGGTATTTGACCCGCAGTGCCGCCGTAGCTCAGTTGGTTAGAGCGCCTGATTGTGGATCAGGAGGTCCCCCGTTCGAGCCGGGGCGGTGGTACCATCCGCAGCTTCGAACAAGTTGAGAAAGTGACGGCGGTGTAATGGTGTTTTGCAACTCAAAACGCGCGGCCCCATCCCCCGAACGTCTGGGCGCTACCATTTAAACTCAATTGAGCGCCTTGCGGCGCAGGCCATCATCGTTTTTCGGTTCGAACCCACCAAGTTAGAGGCTCAGTCCAGGGTAATGGTTTGCCGCAATGTGCCGGTCACCTGATCGTAGATCAGGATTTCGTCGTTTTCGGTCACGATGCCGAACCAGTCGGAGCCGATGGTGAAGGCCGTGGCCTTGGTGCCGTCGGGCAGTGTGACCTGATCGGGCAGGGGCAGGGGTGCAGGGTCGGCATTCAGCCGGATGACAAGCAGCGCGACCACCGTTACAACGCCCGCGATCATGATGATCGTCAACACCGTCACCAGCCGCCGCAAAAAGGTCAGGTTGGCCGGCATTTCTGGGGTGTCCATGTCGTCCACGTCCGTCTCCTTTGTCATTGCAGCCGATCCGCCTGCGCGTCTTGATAAGGCCATCGCCCGCGACGTGCCAGAGGGCGCGGCGCTGTCGCGCACGCGGCTGGCGCGGTTGCTGGCGGATGGGGCGGTAACCGTGGACGGGGTCGTCGCCGCCGATCCCAAGGCGCGCGTCGCCGAGGGGGCAGTGGTTGAAGTGACCGTCGAGGCCGCCGAAGAGAGCCATATCGGGGCCGAGGATATTCCGCTGGACGTGGTTTACGAGGATGCCGATCTGATCGTCGTCAACAAACCGGCGGGCATGGTGGTGCATCCGGCGCCCGGGTCGCCCTCGGGCACGTTGGTCAATGCGTTGATGCATCATTGCGGTGATGATCTGTCGGGTGTCGGGGGGATGAAGCGCCCGGGCATCGTGCACCGGATCGACAAGGATACGAGCGGGCTGCTTGTTGTAGCCAAATCCGATGCGGCGCATCACGGGCTGGCTGCGCAATTCGCCAAGCATATGGCGGAGCGCTACTACCGTGCGCTTGTTTACGGTGTCCCCGATGGCAACGATCCACGTTTGCGTGGGGTGAAGGGGGCGTCCTTTGAACCCGGCAACGTGTTGAAGCTGACCACGCAACTGGCCCGTCACAAGACTGATCGCCAGCGGCAGGCCGTTTTGTTTCAGGGCGGGCGGCACGCCGTTACGCGGGCGCGGTTGGTGGAGCGTTATGGGACGCCACCGGTTTTGAGCCAGGTGGAATGCTGGCTTGAGACGGGGCGCACACATCAGATTCGTGTGCATATGGCCCATGCCGGACACGGGTTGGTGGGCGATCCAACCTATGGTGGGCGGCGGAAACTGGCCCGCGGGGCGCTGTCAGAGGCGGCTGCGGCTGCTGTTTCCGGGTTTGAACGGCAGGCGCTGCATGCTGCTGTATTGGGATTTGAGCATCCGGTGTCTGGTCAGATGTTACGGTTCGAGGCTCCTTTGCCGCGGGATTTTGCCGATTTACTGGCTGTTTTGGAGGCTTGAGCGCTCGAAAAGGCGCTTGGTCAAATAGTCTTTACATAAGCCTGTAATGAACAGCACATGCGCGTGAACGCACGGATCAGGCCCTGCCGAAGAGCGGTTGTGCATGCCATATTGAGGGTGCGACGACCCCCGCCTCTTGAACGCGGGCGATCGCCGTCCCATATGGAATGTTAAGCCCCTAAACATGAAACGGGGAGACTGGAGGGACATTATGGCTAATTACGCAAATCTTCCCGCACCGACGCCGGAAGGCGGCCTGAACCGCTACATGCAGGAAATCCGCAAATTTCCCCTGCTGGAGCCGGAAGAGGAATACATGCTGGCCAAGGCCTGGGTCGAGAAAGAAGACACAGGTGCGGCCCACAAGATGGTCACAAGCCACCTGCGGCTCGCGGCGAAGATCGCCATGGGCTATCGCGGCTATGGCTTGCCACAGGCCGAGGTGATCTCGGAAGCGAATGTGGGCCTGATGCAGGCCGTCAAACGCTTTGACCCGGAGAAAGGGTTCCGCCTCGCGACTTATGCGATGTGGTGGATCCGCGCGTCGATACAGGAATATATTCTGCGGTCGTGGTCGCTGGTGAAGCTGGGCACAACATCGGCCCAAAAGAAACTGTTCTTCAATCTGCGCAAGGCGAAGGCCAAGATTGGTGCATTGGAAGAGGGCGATCTACGCCCTGAGAACGTCAAGCGGATCGCGACGGATCTCGGCGTAACCGAGGCCGAGGTTGTCTCCATGAACCGGCGCTTGTCGGGTGGTGATGCGTCGCTGAACGCGACCGTTGGGTCCGAAGGCGAAGGGTCCATGCAGTGGCAGGACTGGCTGGAGGACGAAGACGCCGACCAGGCCGCCGACTATGAAGCCCGTGATGAGCTGGAAGTGCGCCGCGAGATGCTGGCCGAGGCGCTGGACGTGTTGAACGAGCGCGAGAAGGACATCCTGACTCAGCGCCGCCTGGCAGATGCGCCAGTGACGTTGGAGGACCTGTCGGGTGAGTACGGCGTGAGCCGTGAGCGCATCCGTCAGATCGAAGTGCGCGCCTTCGAGAAGCTGCAAAAGAAAATGCGCGAGATCGCCAAGGCCAAGGGGCTTATGACCCCGGCGTAGTGGTCGAAATGTGCAAGCATGATACACCCCGTCGGGTTCGGCGGGGTGTTTCCGTTTTACCTCCCAATTGCCGCGCTTTGAGATTGGCTCAACTTGCAGTAGGCTTTGCCCATTGTTTGATTTCATTCATCGAAGGGCGAGATCGCCATGACATTTTTCAAACGGTGGAGCGTCATTGTAATTCTGGGCGCGATTGGGTTGGCCCTGATTGCTTATCTGATTGGCTCGGATTCCGGAGACGTCATTTTGATGTCCGAGGCGCCGGACGGTGTTGTCCCACAAGGTTCTGATGGGGGCGGAGACATTGCCGGTGCCATAACGGCCGTTGCTGGCGCGGTCACCACGCTGGGTGCAGCCGTCTTTGGTCTGTTGGGCAAGTGGACCGACTATCGCAAGGCGCAGCTTGAAGTGGCGGCCAAGGAGCTGGAGCTTGAGCAGAAGCGCCAGCAGGCCGCGCAATCGGAATGATGTGGCGGCTGGCGCTGTGTGTGGCGCTGCTGGCGGCACATGCCCGGGCCGATGGTGGTCTGGACGAGGCCGTCATACGGCCCGACGACCGGTCCGTGACCGAACGTTTGCTGGTGCGTGCGGGATTTCGCGATCTGCAGAAAAGCTATGCCCTAATCGTTGGTGTCAGTGATTTTGACGAGTTCACAGACCTGCCGACCGCTAAGGACCCGGAGCGTATGCGGGACTATCTGGTGGACGAAGCGGGCTTTGACCATGTGCACATCCTGACCGGTGACAAGGTGACCAAGGATCGGCTGGAAGAACTGATGTTGGACGACTTCCGCCAGTTAGTCGGCCCGAATGACCGGTTTCTGTTTTATTGGTCCGGGCATGGAGAGACCTTGGGGCAGGGGCCGGGTGCCCGTGGCTTTCTGCCTTTGAAGACCAGCCGCAAGGGCCGGTTTTCGACCATGGTGTCGATGGACGATATCGCCGATTGGGACAGCTACATCACCGCGCATCAGGTGCTGTACCTTATGGACAGTTGTTTTTCCGGGTTGGTGGGGTCGGCACCGCAATCGGATCTGGCTGACATCACGCGTGCGCAGTTGAGCGGACCGGCGCGCCATGTCATCACCGCCGGCCGCGGGGATGAGCAGACCATTGCAGTCGATCAATTGGGAGGGTCGGTATTTACCCACGCCCTGCTCAAAGGTTTGCGCGGGGCTGCAGATGCCACCAATGCGCTGGGCAAGGATGACATCGTATCCGTCGGTGAATTGAAGTCTTATGTTGGGCAAGAAGTGACCCGCCTGCGCACCCGCTTTGGCTGGCAACGTTCGATCACGCCGCAAATCCGGGATCTGACCGGATCGGACGGGGCGTTTTTCTTTCCGATCCCGGCGGCCTTTGCCCCGGAGGAAGATGACCCCGAGCCTGATCCGCCCGGGTCCGACGACGTTGCTGAGTTGCAGCAGGCGCTGATTGATCTTGGCTATGACACTGGCGGTGTCACCGGCGTTTTGACCTTGCGGACGCAGGTGGCTCTGGTTCTGTTTCAGCGGGATCAGGGGTTAGAAGAGACCGGACAGGTCGATGATTTGACGCAACGCGCGATCATCCGTGCGCTTGCAGGGCTGGCACAGCCACAGGGCGGGGACGATACCCCCGTGTCTTCTCAGGACGACACGCTGCCGGACACGGTTTTGGCCAACGAGCAGCTTGAACTGTATCGCAACCTTGTACAGCAGGCCACACCTGTGGCCCCACCGCCGCCAGGCAACCAGCAGGTAGTGCGCGTCAAACCCTGTCCGGACTGTCCGACGCTGATCCGCGTGCCGGGCGGAACGATGGCCTATGGTCCGCGCCCCGTGGACGATCCGATCCCGTCGATCACTGCGGAGGTTGCGCCCTTCTTTATTTCGACCACCGAAGTGACCATCGGCCAGTTCCGTGCCTACGCGGAGGATACCGGGGTCGCGTTTGTGGATGGCAAGACGTCTGAGGGGCCAAGTTGCTTTGACTGGCAAGAGGGTGACAAGTTGCGCAAGACGGCGCAGGCCTTCAACCAAGAGAGTGATCTGAGCAGTGATCATCCGGTGTCTTGTGTCAGTCGCATGGACGCGATGGGCTATATTGACTGGCTGAATGAGCAAACCGATGGTCCGCTCTATCGCCTGCCGACCGAGGCCGAGTTCGAGTTGTTGCTGGAGCGGCAGTTGAAGCATCGAATTCAGGCGGAGGGCTTTAGCCGCGATCTGAACAACGACGCTGATGTCGTCTGTGCGCTGGGCAATTTCGGCGATGCGGCATCGCAATTCAGTTGGCGCAACACGTCCTGCAATGATGGCAATCCGGGTGTCGCGCTGGTAGCGTCCTACCCGGCCGATGCCAATGGTGTGCACGATCTGGCCGGCAACCTGTGGGAATGGGTGGCCGATTGCTGGCGGGCCAACCTGTCTTTGCCGCGCAAACTGGACGGGTGCGAGAGCGGAATGCTCAAAGGCGGTTCGTTTGACGATCCGATCAAGAATGCCGCGCCCGAGACTCGGCAGTCTGTGCCCGTGAACCGTCGTCAGACCAATATCGGTTTCCGCGTGGCGCGCGACCTCGACTGATCAGTTCAGCCGTGCGCGCAGCACCCGCACCATGTTGCCGCCCATGACCTTGCCGATGGTTTCGGTGCTCAGCCCTGCTTCAAGCAGTGCGTGGGTAAGGCTGGACAGTTTGGACGTGTCGAAGGCGGTCTTGACCGACCCGTCGAAGTCCGAGCCAAGCGAGACGTGATCAGAACCCACGGTGTCCACCGCCTTGACGATCATGGCGGCGATGGCCTCGGGCGTGGCGTCGCGGCACAGAATATCTCCCCAATAACCCAAGCCGATCACACCACCCGTTGCGGCGACAGCCTTCATGATCTCATCCTCGAAATTGCGGGTGACGGGGCAGAAGCCGTGCAGTCCTGTGTGGCTGACAATCACCGGCATGTCGGTGAGTGTTAGCACGTCCTGCGCCACTGCCGGGCTGGCATGGGCTAGGTCCAGAACCATGCCGCGCGCCTCGATTTCGGCCACAACGGCGCGTCCGAAGTCTGTTAGGCCCATGCTGCGCGTGCCATGCAGGGAGCCGCCCAGTTCATTGTCGAAGAAATGTTGCAGGCCGATGATGCGGTGCCCTGCTGCTTCCAGTCGGTCGAGATTGGCCATGTCCCCTTCGAGCGCGTGCGCCCCTTCGATGCCCAGTAGGCCTCCCACGGCGCGGCTGCCTGCGGCGCGGGCTGCGAGATGTGCGTCCAGCTCGTCTCGTGTGGTGATAACGGTCAGCCGGTTGGGCATCTTGGCGGCGACTTTGTGCAGGCGTTCGGCTTGATACAGCGCGCGTTCGGCCAGCGACCCCCACGTGCGGGGCGGCCAAAGCTGGCCGATTGCAAGGGGCGTGATGTTGTCGAAGGCTTCGGCGGAATTGGCTTCGTAATTCTGGCCCGCGGGGGATTTGGTGACGGCGGCAAAGACCTGCAGCGCCACACCGCCTTCGATCAGGCGCGGCACGTCGACATGGCCGCGATCAGCCCGCTTTTCGATGCTGCGTTTCCACAGCAGGCTGTCGGCATGCCAGTCGCCCACGATCAGGCTGTCATGCAGGGACTGTGCCGCATCCGAGACGGGGTAGGGATCGTGGTCGACAACGGCGTTGCGGCCGCGTTCGACATGGCCCGGAGCGATGGCGAGAAAGGCCGCGACCCCTGCAACCACCAGCATCAGAAGCCCAACCAGACCTCGTTTGATCCACCGCATGACATATCCTCCCTGTGCTGGGTGCATCATAGGAGTTGGTGCGCGGCGCAGGCCAGACTGACTGTGCGGAAGGCATCGCCTTGTGCCGTGGCCTTTGGGCGATATGGTAGCGCAAACGGTGTTGGATGCAGAGAAGGGGCATGGCCATGAAAGATCCGATCAGGTGGGGTATTCTGGGGGCCAGCAACTTTGCCCGCAACGACATGGCCCCGGCCATTCATGCGGCTCAAGGGGCTGCGTTTGCAGCCCTTGCCACCTCGTCCCCCGAGAAGGCAGAGGCGTTTTCCGCCTTTGCCCCGGGGCTGCGGGTTCACGACAGCTATGAGGCATTGCTAGCGGACCCTGAAATTGACGCCGTCTACATCCCGTTGCCCAACCATCTGCACGTGGAATGGTCGCTGAAGGCGCTGGAGGCCGGCAAACATGTGCTGTGCGAAAAGCCAATGGCCATGGCGGCGTCCGAGTATGACGCGTTGATTGCGGCGCGTGACGCATCGGGTTGTTTTGCAACCGAGGCCTATATGATCGTGCATCACCCGCAATGGCAACGTGCCCGCACCCTGTACGAAGAAGGGGCCATCGGGCGCTTGATCCATGTTGAGGGCCTGTTCGGCTACGACAACTCCAGCGAGCCCGGCAATGTCCGCAACCGCCCGGAGACGGGTGGCGGCGGCATTCCGGATATCGGCGTTTACACCTATGGCTGCACACGCTGGCTGACGGGGCAGGAGCCGGACGAGATCACCCATGCAGATGTGGATTTCGAAAACGGTGTCGACGTACTGGCCCGTGTGTCTGCCCGGTTCCCCGGCTTTTCAGCCCATTGGGTCAATTCGATGCGGATGCACCCCATACAGGAGATGACCTTTGTGGGATCGGAGGGGATCATCAAGCTGACCGCGCCCTTCAACCCAGCGCGATTTGCAACCGCACGGCTGGAGTTGCAACGAAACGTGCATGGCGGAGCGAGCGGGGCAACTGTGACCGAAGAACGGTTTCCTGGAGTGGACCACTATGTCCTGCAGGTCGAGGCGTTTTCGGCCCATATTCGGGACGGTGCAGCCTACCCCTGCTACCTTGAAGATGCGCGGGGAACGCAAACGGTTATTGACGCGGTGTTTTCCAAAGCCAAAACTACCGGTGGTTGATCGACCTTTTTTGGGGATTCTTTCGGATCGGTTAAGGGAACGGGATCATGGCAGGGGGATGGGCCAAGGATGGCGCTGTGTCTGAACAGATCGAGGCATCGATCTCGGACGAACTTGCGCGCATGCAGGCTCGGAAAACGCCTGTCGGGGAAAGCCTGACCCATTGTGCCGAATGCGATGAACCAATCCCGGAAGCACGACGTATTGCGGTGCCCGGGGTTAAGCTGTGTGTGGATTGTGTTGCAGAGCGAGATGCCGTGCGGGTTCAGCGTGGCGGCATAAACCGACGCGGTTCGAAGGATAGTCAACTGAAGTAACTTGGTCAGATGCCATTGAGAAAAGGGGGGAGCGCTGCGCGGCAGGCAGCAACTTATGATTTCAAACGATTAGAGAGTATGGTTCGCGTGTATATTCAACTCGATACTGCCCGACTTTTTTTTGACACCGTGGGGGCTCAGCTGGAGCCTGGTCCCGACATCATGCAAGAGCGGCCGACGCTGCTGGTGCTACATGGGGGGCCTGGGTTTGACCACTCAACCTTGCGCCCCTATTTCGACCGATTTGCCGATGATTTTCAGGTGATCTATCTGGATCATCGCGGCAGCGGACGGTCGACCGGAGACCCCGACACATGGACGCTTGACCAATGGGCCGATGACATTGCCGCCTTTTGCGACGTTTTGAACATTTCGCACCCAGTGGTTTTTGGGCAATCCTTCGGTGGTATGGTTGCGATGCACTATGCCGCGCGGCATCCGCAGGGACCTTCCAAGTTGATATTGTCGTCGACCTGCGCACAATTCCGACTGGACGAAACCAAGAAGATGATGCGCAGGCTGGGTGGGGATGCCGCGGCTAAGATGGCGGATGATTTCTTTTCCGACCCGTCGCGAGAGCGTTTTGACCAATATGCGAAAGTGTGTCTGCCGCTCTACAGCCAAACGGAAAACCCGGATGCAGCCGGATTTCGCAACCGTGCCATCCAGCGACCCGAGGTGGCGGTGCATTTCTTTGGCCAGGAAATGAAGGAGATGGACATGCGGGGCGAGGTGGCGGGGATCACGTGCCCGACCCTTGTTCTGGGGGGCGCGCTTGATCCGGTCACGCCGCCGGTCTGTTCAGAAGAGATCGCGCGGGCGGTCGGGGACAATGCCAAGCTCGAGATGTTCGATGGGTGCGGACATGGTGTGCACCGCGATGATCCCGACGGGGCTGAGCGTGTGATTCGGGCGTTTTTGCTGGCAGCGTGATCTGACGCGTTCCGGCGCGTTCAGTGTCGGGCTTTGGAAATATGCCGCCTGCTTTCACAACGGGAGCAGGCGGCTTTCTTTTTTCAATCCATGCGCCAACAAGGGAAAATGTCCATGCCTGTGGAGAAGCGCGGTCATCAACCCGGCAAGCGCCAGGAGGTGTGTTACCCCTCCATCGCCTCCAGTTCGTCGATGAAGCCCGAGATCATGCTGAGACCCTTGTCCCAGAACTTGGGGTCCGATGCATCGAGGCCGAACGGGGCCAGCAGTTCCTTGTGGTGTTTGGAGCCGCCCGCCTTGAGCATGTCGAAATACTTGTCCTCGAAGCCTTCCGATCCTTCGGTATAGACCGAGTACAGGGCGTTCACGAGGCCGTCGCCGAAGGCATAGGCATAGACGTAGAAGGGTGAATGGACGAAGTGGGGGATGTACGCCCAGAAGGTCTCGTACCCGTCCATGAATTCGAAGGCGGGCCCGAGGCTTTCGCCCTGCACGCTCATCCAGATGGCGTTGATGTCTTCGGGGGTCAACTCGCCCCCGCGCCGCGCTTCGTGCAGTTTGCATTCGAAGTCGTAGAAGGCGATCTGGCGCACGACGGTGTTGATCATGTCCTCGACCTTGCCCGCCAGCATGACCTTGCGTTGGGCGTCGTCCTTGGCGCCGTCGAGCATTTTGCGGAAGGTGAGCATTTCGCCGAAGACGGAGGCGGTTTCGGCCAGTGTCAGTGGCGTCGAGGACAGCATTTCCCCTTGGCCTGCCGCAAGCACCTGGTGGACGCCGTGGCCCAGCTCGTGTGCCAGCGTCATCACGTCGCGCGGTTTGCCAAGGTAATTCAGCATCACGTAGGGGTGCACGTCCGTCACCGTGGGGTGGGCGAAGGCGCCCGGGGCCTTGCCGGGTTTGACGCCCGCGTCAATCCAGCCCTTTTTGAAGAAGGGCTGTGCCAGCTCACCCATGCGCGGATCGAAGGCGTTGTAGGCGTCCATCACTGTCTGTTCTGCTTCGTCCCAATTGACGATGCGGGGGTCTTCCATGGGCAGGGGGGCGTTGCGGTCCCAGACCTGCATTTTCTCAAGCCCCAGCCATTTGCGTTTCAGTTCGTAGTAGCGGTGGCTGAGTTTGGGATAAGCGGCAACGACAGCGTTGCGCAGCGCTTCGACCACTTCAGGTTCGACCTGGTTCGACAGGTGCCGCCCTGTCTGGGCCGTGGGCATCCCACGCCAGCGGTCGAGGATTTCCTTTTCCTTGGTTTGTGTGTTGTGGACGCGGGCGAAGGTTTTGATGTTGCCTGAGAACACTTCCGCCAACTCGCGCGCGGCGGTTTCGCGTTTCTTGCGGTCGGGATCGGTGAGGAAGTTTAGTGTGCCTTCAATATTTAGCGCTTCGCCGTCGATGTCGAAGGTGAGACCCGCGATGGTTTCGTCAAAGAGCCGTTCCCATGCGTCGCCCACGACCCCTATGTCGTGGAGGAATTTTTCCAACTCGTCGGAGAGTTGGTAGGGCTTCATCGCCCGGATTTTGTCGAACACCGGTTTGTAGCGGGCAAGGTCGGTGTTCTGGTCTAGGAGGCCGCTCAGGTGATCGTCTTCCAACCGGTTGAGTTCGAGGGTGAAGAACACCAGCGGCGTGGTGAAATTGGTAATCTTCTCCTGCATGTCCGACATGAACTTGGCCCGGTCCGCATCGGTGGTCAGCTGGTAGTAGCGCAGGCCGGCAAAGGACATGACGCGACCGGCTACCTGGTTGATCCGTTCCTGGCGCTGGATGCAGTCGAGCAGGCCTTTGGCGTCGAGATCAGCCAGCTTGCCTTCGTAATCGGTGGCGAAGCTTTTGCAGGCTTCTTCCAGCCAATCGAGGTCACGTTTCAGTTCGGGCGCGTCTTCGCCGGTGTAGAGGTCATCAAGGTTCCATTCGGGCAGGTCACCCAAGGGCTGATCCCCCGTGCTTGCATTTGCATCGCGGACGGGGAAAGGGAGTTGGAACATGTGTCAGTACCTTTGATTGCGTGTTGCGCCCATAGGTATGAGGGGCGGGCGGCGGGGGCAAGGGGCTCGCCGCAGTGTACTGCGGCGACCGGGGGGGGGGGGGGGGGGGGGGGGCCCCCGGGGGGGGGGGGGGGAACAAGAAAAG
>NZ_JBYNDP010000006.1:17590-67142 GCF_059783535.1 Tateyamaria sp.
TGGGTTGGGGGGGGGGGGGGGGGGGGAATGGGGCGCCCGGATGTTTAGTGGGGCGCCCGGCTGGGGCTCTGCCCCAGACCCCGCGGTTTATCTTGCGAAATGAAGATGGATCAGGAGGCGAAGAGGCGGTTTGGTGTGCCGACGAAGATCCTTTGCCTTTCTTCTCCTGTGGTGATGCTACCGAGGCTGTCAGCGAGCGCAGCCGCATGCGGCATTTGTGCGCCGTTCAGCATGATGTGCGGCCAGTCGGAGCCCCATAGGCAAGCATCTGGATTGGCATCGATCAGGCGGCGCATAAGTGGCTGTGTTCCGGTGATGTCATCTGCCAGCCGATAGGGGGCTGAGAGTTTGACGTAGGCGTGCCCCTCTGACAGCAACGCGCACAGCGTGTCGATGGCCTCTGTGTTCGGGTCGAGCTGGGTGGGCCAGCCGCAATGGTCGATCACCAGCGGAACGGGCAGGGCGCGGATATCGTCGGCCAGTTCGTCGATATGTTTGTCGGCATGCAACAGCATCTGGATGTGAAGCCCATGATCGGCGAGCGCGGGGGCCATGGCCTTGGCCCCATCCCAGGTGAGCACGCCGCCATGAACGTAGTTGAGGCGCACAGCGACGATGTCTGCGTGGGCGAAGTGTTTGATGTCAGCGTCTGATGCACCGTCGGGGAGGAGGCCGACGCCTTTGAACCCTTTGCCCATCGCGCGGACGGCTTCGAGAGTGACAGTGTTGTCAGTGCCGTAGAGAATGGAGTGTACGATCAGGCCCCGCGTGCATCCTAGTGCTTGAAGATGGGCGCGGTAGCGGTCGATCCAGCTGTCGAAGTCAATGCCTTCGGGCGGGTTTTGTACGCGACCGTCCCATAGCGGATGTTGGGGCCCGCCCAATAGGTGGACATGAGCGTCCCAAGCGTCTGCGGGTAGTTTTGTTTGTGGTGAGGTCGGCGCGAAGGGAGGCGGGGCGCTATCCATAAGCCTTAAGCATCTCGTTCAGGTCGTCGAGGCTGTTGGCCTCTTGCACGGGTTTGTCGTGGCGCCACCGTGACATGCGAGGAAAGCGGAGCGCTACCCCCGATTTGTGCCGCGTGGAGGCTTGGATGCCTTCGAAGGCGATTTCGAACACGTGATGCGGCGTGACCTGCCGGACGGGGCCAAAGCGCTGCTGGGTGTTCTTTTTGACCCAAGCCGTAATCTTGCGAAACTCTTCGTCCGTCAGGCCGGAGTAAGCCTTGGTGAAGGGCACGAGGTCGTTGCCGTTCCAGACGGCGAAGGTGAAGTCGGTGAACAGGTTGGCGCGCCGCCCATGTCCCGATTGGGCGTAGATCATCACCGCGTCGATGGTCAGTGGGTCGAGCTTCCATTTCCACCAATCACCCTTCTTGCGGCCAGTGAGATAGGGGCTGTCCATGCGTTTAAGCATCAGCCCTTCGGCTTGCGCATCCCGGGCGGTGGCACGGGTTTGGGCGAGAGAGGTCCAGCTTTCGAAGTCGACGGTGGGCGAGAGTTTGACAGGGGCATCGTCGGGCAGAGATTTGCAAAGGGTTTCCAGAGTGGCACGACGATCCCGGAGAGGCGTTTGCCGCAAGTCTTTGCCCTCCCATTCGAGCAGGTCATAGGCATAGAGGATCACGGGCGCTTCGGTCAGCAGCTTTTTGGGCACGGTTTTGCGCCCGATCCGTTTTTGCAGGGCGTTGAAGTTTTGTGGCGCGCCTTCACCCCAGGCGAGCAACTCACCATCGAGCACGGTGCCGTCAGGGATGAAATCGCGCGCGCGGGCCAGTTCGGGGAAGCGGTCGGTCATTAACTCTTCGCCGCGGGACCAGACGAAGTGTTCACCATCGCGCAGGATCAATTGGCCGCGGATGCCGTCCCACTTCCACTCCGCCTGCCAATCATTTGGTTCCCCGAGGTTTTCCGGCTCGTCCTCCAGCGCGTAAGCGAGGTAGAACGGGTATGGGCGCGAGGCGTTAGCGGCGGGATCATCTTCTAGGATCAGGTGTGACCATGTGGTGGTGGCCGGGTTCCAGTCGCCCATCAGGCGGTGGGCCATTTCGGCCTCATCCTTGCCGGTGGCGCGGGCCAGGGCGCGGGTCATCAGTTTTTGGCTGACGCCGATGCGGAAGCCGCCGGTAAGCAGTTTGTTGAACAGGAAGCGTTGGGTGGGGTCGAGCGATGCCCATGCGTCGAGGACGAATGCCTTGCGCTCGGGTTCTTCGACTTGAGAAAGATCACGCAATGCATTGATCCAATGGGTTAATCCGTAATCTGTTTCTGTGCGAGGCGGAGGCAGAACCAGCGCGATGGTTTCGGCCAGATCGCCGACGATTGGGTAGGCTTCTTCGAAGAGCCACAGGGGGATGCCCGCGACCTCGGCACCCCATTCGCGCAGGCGTGTGGTATTGACCGCCCGCTTGGGGCGACGGCCCGAGAAGATGGCGATGGTCCAGATACGGTCTTCTTCAGTGGCCTCTTGGAAATACTCCGCGAGGGCTGCGACCTTGACCGTTGTCTTTGTGGATTGGTCGATAGCGTTGAACAGCGCGGCGAAGCGTTTCATGCGGCTTCGTCCTCGGCATCCTCTCCTCCGAATTCGGTTTGCAGGACCTGCGCGTTCCAGCCTTGCTCATTCAGATAGCGTGTGAAGATTTCTGTATAACCATGCGTGACATAAATGTTTTCCGCACTCGTATCTGTGATGGCTGACAGGAGCCCGGACCAGTCGGCATGGTCTGAGATGACAAAGCCACGGTCACCTGCACGCCGTCGCCGGATGCCACGAAGTGCCATCCAACCGGAGGCGAACGCGTTTTCCTGTGGCCCGAACTCGCGGGCCCAAGCGGATCCAAGCGCCGACGGTGGGGCCAGAACGATTGCGCCTGTGTAATCCTTGGGGTTCAGGTCCGGGCTAGCTTGCACGGTATCGGGCAAAGCGATGCCTTGTCCGCGCATGACTGCATTGGTGTTCTCTATGGCGGTGTGTGTCAGGATCGGGCCGATGTCGGAGTTCAGGATGGACAAGAGGCGTTGCGCCTTGCCCAATGCATAGCAGCCGAGAAAGGCGGTTTTTCCCGCTGCCGCGCAGCCCGCCCACCAGTCGTTGATCTGCGCGGCGATCACGTCTTGATCCTGCCAGCGGAACACAGGCAGGCCAAAGGTGCTTTCAGTGATGAAGTGGTGGCATTTGACTGGCTCGAACGGGGTCGAGAGGCCATCATCCACTACCTTGTAGTCGCCCGAAGCGACCCAAACCTCGCCCGCAACTTCGACGCGGATTTGGGCCGATCCGGGCACGTGGCCGGCCGGGTGGAACGATACGGTTGCACCGCCGATCTGTAACCGCTCGCCGTAACTCACAGTGTCTATGGAGACGTCCCCAAGACGATGGCGCATGACGGGTGCGGCAATGTCGGTGGCCAGATACGATTCCATGCCCCAGCGCGCGTGGTCCGCGTGGCCATGTGTGATCAATGCCCGGTCGACCGGCTTCCATGGGTCGATGTAGAAGTCGCCTGCGGGGCAGTAGATGCCTGCAGGCGTAAAGGTCAGTGCGCCGCTCATGGCAGCGAACCTAGCATGTCTGGTGGGTCAGACCAGCCTCAGGCTGCGTCGGCGAAGCGGGCCGTCATGGTGTCAAAGATGCCGATGCGGGTCTTGGCACCTTCCATGAGCACCTCGTGCTCGCCGCCGTGGATCAAGTGCAGGTTGCCGTCTTCCCAGCTGTCCATCCGGTTGTGGATGCGCCCCACGTGGACAATGCGCTCATTGGTTCCAAGGAAAGTGTCGCAGGGCAGTTTCGGAGCCGCCATGCGCGACAGGGCCAGTGTTTCGTCGAGGGCCTCACGCAGCCAGACGAAACTAGGGCCGCCGAGGGCGAGGTCAGGATGCGCGCGCAGTTGATCGCGCATCATTTCGTACATCTCGAGGTCGGTGGTCAGCAGATTGTCTTCGAACGGGGCCGTGAGAACATAGGAGTCGATGATTGTTCCGGGCGGCAGGCGGTGGCCCTGTCCGATCGCGGGCATCATGCGGCCCAAGGCCCAGGCGACCGGGCGCAGATGGGCCGAGATGCGGATGCCCCACATTGGGCCAGTGAAGGCTGCGGCGCTAACAGGCAACCCTTCGTACAGGGAACGCAGGCCGATACAGCCGCCCATCGAGTGGCCGAGCAGGAAGAATGGTTCTGGTAGGCCCAGTTCGCGGGCCGCGGTGACTGTGGCAGTCACATCAAGTTGATAGTCGGAAAACGCAAGAACGTGGCCCATGCGCGCATCGTCCAACATTCGGTCTGCCAGCCCTTGGCCGCGCCAGTCAATCGCGATTGTAGCGAAGCCGTGCTTGGCGAGCTCACCTGCCGATGGCGCGTATTTCTCGATGTACTCGGTGCGGCCGGGAAACAGCAGAACCGTTCCCTTGGCCGCATCCGGCTGCCACACGCCCAACCGGATGCGCACCCCGTCCGCCGCGGTCGCCCAATAGGCGGCTCCGTCCAGCGGTGCAGGGTGCACATCGGTGAAAAGGGGGGCAGCCGTCGGGGTCATCAGGCCAGCACGGAGGCCAGTTTCATCGCCATACCCATGTCGCCATCGACCTTGAGCTTGCCGGTCATGAAGGCAGATGTCGGGTTCGTGTCGCCCTCGAGGATGGAGCGGAACGTGTCTGCGTCAGCCGACAGTGTCACGTCTGCGTCTTCGTCGGCTGCACGTGCGCCGTTTTCGTCCATGACAATGGCGCCTTCGCCTTCGATGTCGAATTTCGCGGTGCCGGTGAAATCTGCGCCAGCCAGCTTTTCGTTCAGCACGGCCACGGCCTCGGTCACTGTGTCACTCATCTTTGATGCCCTTTTCGGTCTGTGGACGGGTGCGGTCTCTGGAATTTGCGGCCCGGCCTGTTACATTCATCGTTATGGGCACTCACTTGCGTAAACTCTACCCTGTCGTCACGGCACTTTTACTGACAGTAGGGAATTCCTTACCCGCCGCCGCGCAATCATCGCTGGACGAGAAGTTGCAAGCGCTGCGCGATGCCGAGCCTGCTGAGGCCACGCGGCTTACGCGGGAGATTGAGCGGGAGTGGTCGCAATCGGGCTCGACCGCGCTCGATATGCTGCTGCGCCGAGGTCGTGATGCGCTTGAGAACGAGAAACCGGACATTGCCATCGAACATCTGACCGCGCTGATCGACCATGCCCCCGATTTTGCCGAGGGCTGGCATGCCCGCGCGACGGCTTTTTACATGAAGGACCTGTATGGCCCGGCCCTGAGCGATCTTGAAAAGGCCCTGACCCTGAACCCCGACAACTACAATGCTATCTTCGGTTTGGGCGTCATGTTTCAGGAGTTCGGAGACAACGTTAGGGCCGAACGGGCGTTTCAGCAGGTTCTCGACTTGCATCCGCATCATGAAAACGCCACCAAGGCGCTTGAGCAGTTGAAGGCCCAAGGCATCGGCCGCACACTCTGACGAGTTACCGGGGGACAGCCCATGTCGGGCGACGCGCGGGTGGTTGCCGTTCTCGGCCCCACCAACACAGGCAAGACCACTTATGCCATCGAACGGATGCTGGGCCATCGCACGGGTGTGATTGGGCTGCCGCTGCGTCTGTTGGCGCGCGAGGTCTATGACCGCATTGTTGCCTTGCGCGGCCCATCAGTCGTAGCGCTGGTCACGGGCGAAGAAAGGATTGTGCCACCGCGCACGCAGTACTGGGTTTGTACGGTCGAGGCGATGCCCGAAGGGATGGGCTGCGATTTCCTTGCCGTCGATGAAATCCAGCTTTGTGCCGATCCAGAACGCGGCCATGTCTTTACGGACCGGCTGCTCAGGGCGCGCGGCCTGCACGAAACGTTGTTTCTGGGATCTGACACCATGCGAGGGCCAATTGCGGCCCTTGTGCCTGAAGCGCAGTTCATGCGGCGCGAGCGGATGTCGCAGCTTGTGTATTCCGGTCAGAAAAAGATCAGCCGGATGCGGCCCCGGTCGGCCATCGTCGGGTTTTCGGTCGATAACGTCTATGCCATTGCCGAACTGATCCGCCGACAAAAGGGCGGGGCGGCTGTGGTCATGGGGGCACTGTCCCCTCGCACCCGCAACGCGCAGGTGGACATGTATCAGAATGGCGAGGTGGATTTCCTTGTCGCGACCGATGCCATCGGCATGGGGCTGAACCTTGATATTGACCACGTGGCCTTTTCCTCGCTCACCAAGTTCGATGGGCGGCGGATGCGTGCGCTTGCCCCCAACGAGTTGGCGCAGATTGCCGGTCGGGCCGGGCGCGGACAGAAAGACGGCACTTTTGGCGTGACCGGTGATGTCAGCCCGTTGGATGACGGTGTGGCGCAGGCGATCATGGATCACCGCTTTACCCCGCTCAGCAAGCTGCAATGGCGCAACCATGCCCTGCAATTTGGCACCATCGATGCGCTGGTGCGCAGCCTTGAGGCGCCCTCGGATCACGAGGTGCTGGTCAAGGCACGGGAAGCGGACGACTCGCAAGCGTTGAAATCGCTGGGCGAAAGTGCCGAGGTCACGGCCCGCTGTACGGACGCCCAATCGGTCCGCCTGCTTTGGGATGTGTGCCGCGTGCCGGATTTCAGGGGCATCAGCCATCAGGAACATTCCAGCCTGCTCGACGTGATTTTCCGCTATCTGCACGAGCGTGGCTCCATCCCGAATGACTGGATGGCGCGGCAAATTAAACGTATTGACCGGGCGGATGGCGACATTGACGCCATCAGCAAGCGATTGGCGTTTATCCGCACATGGACATATGTGGCGCAACGCAAGGGGTGGGTGGATGACGAAAGCCATTGGCGCGACGAGACGCGCCATGTAGAAGACCGCTTGTCAGATGCTCTTCACGAAAAACTGACACAAAGATTTGTAGATCGGCGCACGAGCGTGCTCTTGCGCCGACTAGGCCAGAAGGAGGCCATGGTGGCCGAAGTAAATGACGCAGGTGAAGTGACTGTCGAAGGCGAGTTCGTCGGCAAGTTGGACGGGTTCCGGTTCTCTCAGGACAAGGGGGCGGGCGCGGCCGAGGCAAAGACGATCAAGACCGCGGCGCTGCAGGCGCTGGCGCCACATTTCCACCTGCGGGCCGACCGGTTCTATAACGCACCGGACACCGAGCTGGATTTCACCGAACAGGGTGGCCTGATGTGGGGCAGCTCTGCCGTGGGCAAGCTGGTGGCGGGACAGGACCCGCTGAAACCCATGGTCGAGGTGTTCGTGGATGATGTCGCAGGCCCAGACGTTGCGCAAAAAGTACAGCGCCGTTTGCAGCACTTCATCGACCGCAAGGTCGCGGCTCTGTTCGAGCCGCTTCTGGCCATGCAGAAGGACGAGGCGCTGACCGGTCTGGCCAAAGGCTTTGCGTTCCAGATGATCGAGGGGTTGGGTGTGCTGCCGCGCGCCACGGTTGCTGACGATGTCAAAGCGCTGGACCAGGATGCACGCGGGCTGCTGCGCAAGCATGGCATCCGTTTTGGTCAGTTCACCATCTTCATGCCCTTGCTGCTGAAACCTGCACCCACGCGCCTGCGTCTGGTGCTGTGGTCACTGACAAATGGGCTGGCTGAATTCCCTGAAGCACCGCCGCCCGGGCTTGTGACCGTGCCTGCCATGGCTGACGGCCCGCAGGGCGTTGATACCATGTCGGGCTACCGCAACGCAGGCGAACGGGCGATCCGCATCGACATGCTGGAGCGTCTGGCAGACATGTTGCGCGCAGAGGACTCGCGCGGCGGGTTCGAAGCCAAGGCTGACATGTTGTCGATTACGGGCATGACTCTGGAACAGTTTGCGGGCCTGATGGACGGGCTTGGCTACAAGTCAGAGAAGGGGGAGCGGGAAAAGGTCAAGCCTTCTGACGCAGTTCCTGCACCCGAAGCCAAAACGGAAACGGAAGCATCTCCGACGGAAACGACGGCCGAGGGGGCCGCTGCGCCGGAAAAAACCGAAACTCCGCAATCTGAAAGCGCAGGGGCGGAAGAGGCCCCAGAAGCGAAGTCGGGAGACGCCCCGGCAACCGAGAGTACAGAGGAAGACACCGGTCCAGAGATGGAGGTGTTCTACACCTTCACGTGGGGACGCAACGCAGGGAATCGGCGCCCGCAACAGGGCGGTAAACCGCGTGGCAAAGGTGGTCCGAAGGGCGGCAAGCCCAAGGGCAAAGGCCCGCGTCGCGACGGTGGCAACAAGCCCCAGAACTTCTCGGCTCGACCGCCGAAGAAGGAAAAGGCGATTGATCCTGACAACCCCTTTGCTGCAGCCCTTATGGGGTTGAAGGACGACAAGTAAGTGGCTGATGAAGCGGACAAACTGCGGCTAGACAAGTGGCTGTGGTTTGCGCGCTTCTTCAAGACACGGTCGCTCGCGGCTACCCGTGTTGCCGCCGGTGATGTGCGTGTGAATGGCGACCGGATCACCAAGCGATCAACAACAATTGCGCCGGGGGATGTGCTGACCTTTTCACAAGGTCGTGTGGTCCGGGTGATCGAGGTCAAAGCCATCGGCACACGTCGGGGACCGGCTCCCGAAGCGCAGGCGCTTTATAACGATATGTCCCCACCTCCGCCGCCAAAAGAAACGCCCGTTCCGGAAAACCCAAGGTTCGAAGGAAAAGGCCGTCCAACCAAGAAAGACAGGCGGCAAGCTGATCTTTCCCGGTCGCGCCATCTTGAATGATGGCGCTCACTCCTTTAGCTAAGCTATGCCCGATGAGATGAGACACCCCTTATGACCTATATCGTCAACGACGCCTGCATTGCCTGCAAATACACCGACTGTGTCGAGGTATGTCCGGTCGATTGTTTCTATGAGGGTGAGAACATGTTGGTGATCCACCCCGATGAGTGCATCGACTGTGGCGTATGTGAACCCGAATGCCCCGCCGATGCGATCCGCCCCGACACGGAGCCGGATATGGAGAAGTGGGTCGAGTTCAACCGCAAGTATTCCGAGATGTGGCCGGTGATCATCACCAAGAAGGACCCGTTGCCCACCGCCGAAGAGATGGACGGCAAGGAGGGCAAGATGGAGCTCTTCTCAGAAAACGCGGGCGAAGGCGGATAAGCCAGCGAATCGCTTTTATCAGCGCAACGGATCAAAAAATCGAGACGTATGGGCTTGGAAAATAAGGGGCTTTTGAAAGTTTCCTTTAGGGCAGCTTTCGAATCCACCGTTTTTGTGTTATGGTCTTTGGACAACTGACAGACGGACGCTGCCTCGACCCGTTGCAATGCTTCGGGCCCGACCAAATATTTTGACCTGAACCGCAACAAGACGTGGCAGTGCATGCCCCGCCTGATGCGGTTTTGACTGTCAAAAAGGCTGGCCAACCCGGAGTCGCATGAGGATCAGGAATGACAAAATCTAAGAAACTCGACTTCCGCCCCAATGAATACGTCGTCTACCCCGCGCACGGCGTGGGTCAGATCACGTCCGTGGAAAAGCAGGAAGTGGCAGGTATTGAACTGGAATTGTTCGTCATCTCGTTCGAGAAGGACAAGATGACTTTGCGTGTCCCCACCAACAAGGCGACCGAGATCGGGATGCGTGCATTGTCGAGCCCCGACGTGATCAGTCAGGCCATGAAGACACTCAAGGGCAAGGCCAAGGTCAAGCGCGCCATGTGGTCCCGCCGGGCACAGGAATATGAGCAAAAGATCAACTCAGGCGATCTGATTGCCATCGCCGAGGTGGTGCGCGACCTACACCGCACCGACGACCAACGCGAGCAAAGCTATTCCGAGCGTCAGCTGTATGAAGCGGCGCTTGAGCGTCTGACCCGTGAAGTGGCCGCTGTCTCTGGTGGAGACGAGATTGCCGCCGCCAAGGAAGTGGGCGACGTGCTGAGCAGCCGTATCGCTGCTTAAAATCCGGTTAACAAAAAACGTAAGCCGCTGAAAACAAACGTGTCCCCGCGGGGACACGTTTTTTTATTGGGCCATTGTGGCCAGCGTCAACAGGACAGCGATCTCGGTCAAGATTTGGGTCGCGCCCAGAATGTCCCCGGTTTGCCCGCCGATCTTTGCGTTCGCCACCAGGCCGGCGATCAGGGTGACTGCACCCGCAACAATCGCTGCCAACAGCCCTGCGCCACCCGCCAACACTGTAGCCCCGACAACTCCGATCAAGACTGCAACCACGACGGTGCCCATGCCAGGCGCACCGACACTATGGGACAGACCTGTGTTGCGCGCGTGGGGCAGGGCCAGCATGAGCGGTGGCATCATTGCGCGGCTTAGCATCAGGGCGGCGATCAATCCGACCCATGACACCTCGGCCAGTCCCAGCCAGCGCAGGCCCATCACGACAATCAGCGCCAGCACGCCATAGGCTCCGATGCGGCTGTCCTTCATGATCTCAAGCCGTCGGTCCCGATCATGCCCGCCCCAAAGACCGTCGGCTGTGTCGGCCAGCCCGTCCTCGTGCATGGCACCGGTCAGCATGACCAGCGCACCAAGCGTCAAACCCGCGATGAAAGGTGCGGATAAACCAAGCGCATTGAGGGTGGCGGCGAACAGCGCCAGCAGACTGCCCAGCACCAATCCGACAACGGGGTAGGCCCAAACGGCCCGCGCGCCATGGGCAAAGACATGATCCGGTAGGGCAGGCATGGGAAGGCGCGTCAGCAATACCAGTGCGGCGGGCACGTCCCAGAGGCGTGCCGCAAGGGCAATGTCGGAATCATTCTGTGCCATGTCCGGTCCTGACTTGCGGGTGCGTTCCGATTGGGTAAAGAGCGTGGGACCAACAGGCAAGGACAAGACCCATGAGCTTTGAGAGTTTGGATGCGCTGCGCGCTCTATTGGCCAACATGCCCGGTCCGGATCAATCGGCATTGGCAGGCGCAGCAGAGCGGAATGGGCAATTGACCAAACCCCCCGGTGCTCTGGGCCGGCTTGAGGATCTTGCGCAATGGTATGCAGGCTGGCGGGGCGATGCGCGCCCGTCGATTGATGAGCCGCAGGTCATCGTCTTTGCGGGTAACCATGGGGTTGCAGCGCGGGGCGTTTCCGCCTTTCCGCCGGAAGTGACGGTGCAGATGGTTGCGAATTTCGAACATGGTGGTGCTGCCATCAACCAACTGGCCAAGGCGTTTGGTGCCCGTATGGATGTTGTGGCACTGGATCTGGATACACCGACGGCTGACTTCACCCAGGGCCCGGCCATGACTGAGGTCGAGGCTGTGGAAGCCCTGCATGCAGGCTGGGACGCTGTTGCCGAGGATGCGGACCTGTTGGTCGTGGGCGAGATGGGGATCGGCAACACGACCTCTGCCGCCGCCATCGCGGCCAAGCTGTTTGGCGGTGACGCTGGTGAGTGGACGGGGCGTGGCACCGGGGTTGAAGGCGATGCGCTGGCGTTCAAAACGCAAGTGGTTGCGGATGGGCTGGACCTGCATAGCGCGGCGACCGACGGGCTGGACGTGTTGATGCGTCTGGGCGGGCGTGAACTGGCCGGGATGGTCGGTGCCATCGCTCGGGCGCGGTCCTTACGCATCCCCGTAATCATGGATGGGTTCATCTGTACGGCTGCGGCTGCGTGCCTTGCAAAGACGCAAGAGGGCGCGTTGGATCATGTGGTGGCGGGGCATCAAAGCGCCGAGGCAGCGCATGGCCGGATGCTGGATGCATTGGGCAAGGCCCCACTGCTGTCGCTTGGATTACGTTTGGGCGAAGGATCAGGTGCAGCGCTTGCCATCGGCGTGCTCAAAGGAGCCATTGCCTGCCATTCCGGCATGGCAACCTTTGCCGAGGCGGGCGTGTCCGACGGCTGACGGGTGCTCTCTTTGCTGCGCAAATTCGCCCACCCGCCAACCCTTGGCATGTTCGTTAGTCAGGCCCGTTTGGGTTCTTCCTGGCGGGCTGACAGAGCAGCCTCAAGCGATTTTTCCAGCGACTTGGCGCGCTCGACATAGGCGTCATTCTTGGAAGCGGGTACGTTCGGGTCCCACACTTCGGCCAATTGCCGCACTGCGTCCCGGTCATGGGCATAGAACACGTGCTCGGCTTCGGCAGCTTCGTATTCTGTGAGGCCCAGGTTTTCGAGCGCGTAGCGCCCCGCGCGTAGGGAACTGTCGAACATCTCGCGCACGATGTCATCCGCGCCTGCCTGATAGAGCCGGTAAACATGCACGCGGTCATACGCCCGTGCGATAATGTGGATGTCGGGCCGTGTCTTACGGGCATAGGCGACCAGCCGCGTGGAGGCATCCTTGTCGTCCAGGGCAACCACCAGCACGCGCGCGGTGTCTAGCCCCGCGGCATGCAGGATGTCAGGGCGGCTGGGATCGCCCAGAAACCCTTTGAACCCGAAACGGCGCATCAGGGCGATGGTTTCCATGTCGTGGTCCAGAACAACCGTCTTAAACCCGGAACCTTGCAGCAGGCGGTTCACGATCTGGCCGAACCGGCCGATGCCCGCGATGATCACGGGGCCGTCTTCGTCAATCTCGTCGGCTTCGATTTCGACCCCGCGCTTCGCGATGCGACGCGATTGTAGCTCGTAGAGGATGAAGAGCAGGGGGGTGATCAGCATGGTCAGTGCAATGACCAGAAGGAGCGTTTCAGCTACGCTTTGCGGGATGACGCCCTGACCCACCGAGAACGCCACGAGGACAAAACCAAACTCACCTGCTTGGGCAAGGCCAAGGGTAAAGAGCCAGCGGTCGCGCCCCCGGATCTTGAACGACACGGCCAGCAGATAGAGCAGGAAGCCCTTGATCCCGATCACGAGGATCGCCATCGACAGGAGCGCGGGCCAATCGCGGAAGAGCAGATCAAAGTTTATGCCCGCGCCGACCGTGATGAAGAACAATCCCAGCAACAGGCCCTTGAAGGGTTCGAGGTCCGATTCAAGTTCATGCCGGAATTCCGAGCTGGCCAGCACCACGCCGGCGAGGAAGGCACCAAGCGCAGGGGACAGGCCTACAAGCATCATCAGAAAGCTGATCGAAACCACAATCAGAAGGGCGAGCGCTGTGTACATCTCGCGCAGGTGGGCCGCGTGGATGAACCGGAACACTGGCCGGGTCAGGAACACACCGGCGAGGATGACGGCAATGACCGCCGCGATTGTCACCAGCGTAACACCCCAGGCGGGTAGGCCCTCGACCAAGCTCATGGTTGCAGCGTGCCCATGGCCGCCATGGTCGTCGCCATGGGCACGGGTGATGGAGCCATCGCCGGTGATCTGTACCGGTAGGGTCACGACGAGCAGGGGCAGGAATGCGAGGATTGGGATGACCGCGATATCCTGCGTCAACAGGACAGAGAACACGGATCGGCCACCGCTGGTCTGCATAAGACCCTTTTCCGAAAGGGTCTGCAGGACGATAGCGGTTGAGGACAGCGACAAAGTCAGACCGATGGCAAGTGCTATACCCCACGGCTGGTTGTAGGCCATGGCAACGCCCATCAGTGCCAGTGCGGACAGAACGATTTGCAACCCTCCCAGACCCAGTAATTTGTGCCGCATGTCCCAAAGCGCCCTGGGTTCAAGTTCCAGACCGATGAGAAAGAGCATCATGACCACGCCGAATTCGGCGAAATGCTGCAAGTCCTCGGTTTCGGCGCCGACAAGGCCCAGAACGGGACCGATGGCAATACCGGCAGCCAAATAGCCCAGAACAGAGCCAAGCCCCAAGCGCGACGCCAGCGGCACGGCAATCACGGCAGCGGCGAGGTAGATCGAAGCTTGGTAGAGAAAACTTTCCATGTTGGACCCTGTACGTTTCGGTCTGTTCTCAAGATGCCTCGGTGTCGGCGAAATACAAGGCGAAGGAAACAACTTGGCCCGAATTGGCTGCGTGGAACAATGGGTGCGCGGTCCCAATGAGCGAAATCATTCTTATGCTGTATCGAGCGGTGTAGCGCGGCGCACTGCACAGGGTGGTTTTTGTTGGTCTCAGGTGGGTAGGGGGCCGTCGCGTTTCAGTTGGTCCATGACGATCTGGCTGTGCACCCGTGCGACGGCGGGATGGGGCAGAAGCACATCATGGATGAGGGTGTTCAGCGCTGTCAGGTCGGCACAGTAGACGCGCAGCAGGTAATCAGCCTCACCCGTCATGGTCCACGCGCTTGTCACCTCCGGCTGGGTGTTGATCAGGCGGGCGAAGCTGGCGGCGTGCTCTGGCCCATGCACGGACAACTGGACCTGTACGAATCCCTGAACGGTCAATCCCAGCCGCTTGGCATCCAGGCGGGCGACGTAGCTTTCGATGTAGCCCTCGGCCTCAAGCCGTTGGCGTCTGCGCCCCACTTGGCTGGCCGACAGGTGCAGCATGGCGCTGAGTTCCTGTGCTGTCAGATGTGCGTTTTTTTGCAGGGCGGCGAGCAGGCGGGTGTCGATGGAATCAAGCATCTGCGGGATTTCGTCCAATTTCCCTTACATGATGCGCTGAAAACGCGTGGATTGAAAGGTTTGCGCGAAACTATGCGCAGATACCGCGCGTTTATAGCCCCATATCTGCATTAAACCTGTTCAAGGAGGTATTCTTATGGGCCCGTTCCCGCATAACGCACCGAAATCGACCATCTCCGCTGACAACCCGGCCGGCACGGATGGGTTTGAATTTGTCGAGTTTGCACATCCTGAGCCGGAGGCGTTGCGCACGCTTTTCACCCGGATGGGATATGAGAAGGTCGCCAAGCACAAGGCGAAGGACATCGAGCTGTGGCAACAGGGCGATATCACTTATGTGCTGAACGCCGAAGCGGACAGCTTCGGGGCGCGTTTTGTTGACGAGCATGGACCCTGCGCGCCGTCGATGGGCTGGCGGGTCGTGGATGCGCAACACGCCTTCGAGCGTGCGGTGAAGCTCGGGGCCAAGCCCTATGAGGGCGATGGCAAGGTGCTGGATGTGCCAGCCATCTATGGCATCGGTGGTAGCCTGATTTATTTTGTCGACCAGTACTACGACACCTCACCCTATAACGACGAATACGAATGGTTGGCACAGTCCAAGCCGCGCGGCGTCGGGTTCTTCTATCTCGATCACCTGACGCACAATGTGCACAAGGGGAACATGGACACGTGGTTCCGGTTCTATGGGGACCTGTTCAACTTCAAGGAAATCCGGTTCTTTGACATCGAGGGCAAGTTCACAGGCCTGTTTTCCCGCGCGCTGACGTCCCCCTGTGGTCGTATCCGCATTCCGATCAACGAGGACCGGGGCGAGACAGGTCAGATCGTGGCATATCTGAAAAAGTACAAGGGCGAAGGTATCCAGCATATCGCGGTGGGGTCTGACGACATCTATGACAGCACGGATGCGATTGCCGAGAACGGTTTGAAGTTCATGCCGGGGCCGCCCGACACATACTATGATCTGTCCAAGGACCGGGTTGTTGACCACGAAGAACCGATTGATCGGATGAAAAAACATGGCATCCTGATCGATGGTGAAGGTGTGGTCGACGGGGGTGAGACCAGGATCCTGCTCCAGATCTTTTCAAAGACGGTCATTGGCCCGATCTTTTTCGAGTTCATCCAGCGCAAGGGCGATGACGGCTTTGGCGAGGGGAACTTCAAAGCGTTGTTCGAGAGCATCGAGCAGGAACAGATCAATACCGGTGAATTGGTGGCTGATTAACGCCACACGCCCATTTTCCCACAAAGCACACAGAGGGACACCGGACGGGTGTCCTGCTACCCTTTTGGCATTTTCAGGACGAGGTTGCGGTTGCCTTTCTGGTACCGCAATTCGCTGTCGCCGATGGCGGACACGCGCCCGCCGTCAAAGCGGTCACCAACTTTGACCTTCTGATAGCGGCCGTTTTTCAGCCGGACCAGCGCGCGGCGGTTGGACGGCGTGCCATAGACGCCGATCAGGTTAACGCGGCTGAGGTTGATTGCGTTGCGCACGGTTGCCTCGCGCGTGACCGAGGTTGACGACGGAATGGCCGGAGTGACCGTTCGGGGGGCAACGGCCGCAACGCGTTGCGGTGCGGTGGCGGTGCGGCTGGCACGGGCCACCACACGGTCGAAATTCCGGGGCCGCGTCTCGGGCCGGATGGACTGTGCCACAGCCAGTGCGCTGATGGGTTCGGTCACATCCTCTTCGGCAAGGTCGGTGGTGTCGACGTCCTGCACCGGTTCCGCTTCTTGCGGGGCGGCTGGGCGCAGGCGGGGCCGCAACAAGGCAAGTTCGGACCGCAACAGACCGCCCAGTGTCGCGCGTTCGTTTTGCTCAACCAGATCGTTTGGACGTTCACGGGGCCGGACCTGCGCCAGTGCAGCCGTGTTGGGCGTGCTGCTTGTCTCGGGAACGTCCTCTTGCTGCAGACGGGCAGCTGGTGGTTTGAGCGGGGGGGATCCCAGGAACACCGTGAACCCATCTGGGCTGAGTGCGCCGTCCTCGGTCGGGACAATGCGGCCACTTTCGTCCAGCGCAAAGTTGGTTCCGGGTGGCGGAGGTGACGTGATATCAGGCAGGGCCGCATCAGTCAGATAGGACCCCGTGCCCGGTACCGCGATCGCGTCCAGGGCCGGGCTGACAGGATCGATGCCGGTGACATAGAGGTCCTCCAACACGATCAAACCTGTCGGTGACGGGGGAATGTCCGGTGCTTTGGGCCAGATGCCTGTCACGGCATAGCGTGCTTCCAGGGCGGCTGTGTCGAGCTCTTCCTGAACGGTCGGATCGGGTTGTGGATCGCGCAGCGCATCCAGCACGGCAGCATCTTCGGCCGTCAGCCCGTCATCGCTGAGACCTTCGTTGAGCGAGGCGACAATCAACTCGTCACCGCTTTGCTCGGTCGGCTCCAGCTCAACGGTTGCGCCTACATCCTCGGCCAGAGACTGCCCTGCATCTGCTGGCAGGGTTGATGCAAGGGTACGCTCCCGTTTGGGGAAAAACTTGGCAAGTCCATCATCGAGGAAGACAGAGGCCCATGCTGCCACACCTGCGAGGAAGACAAGCAGGATGACGGTCAGGATCAGGCCCAGATAACGCGGTTTGCCTCCCACTTGCACATCTGACCGCGCGCCAAAGACCGTCATGCGCTGCGCTTCGGCATCCGTCGCTGCGGCAACCGCCGGGGCAGGCGATCCTGCACGCGCAGCCTGCGCGGGTGCCTGTTGGATCGAAGGAGGGGCGGGCGGTATCCGTTTGGGCTTTCGCCGCGACAGGAAGCCAGTTTTCTCTGCAGCCGCTTTCTTTGGCGCCGGTAGCGTTTCGGGCGGCAAGTCTTCAATAGGCGGTGCAGCGCGCAGGCTTTTGGAAGCTGCCTGTTTCGGATCAAGGGCAGGCGCCTTGTCCGCTGTCGTGCCGGCAACGTTCAGCCGAGCTGCTGGGCGTTTGGCGGAGGCATCGCGGGTGACACCACCCAATGGTGCGGCAGATGTGCCTTCGCCCGTTGCACGACGCCGTGTCGCGAAGCCCATAAGGGCGGAAGCCTCGTCCGGCGTTTCCTCCTCTGATGCCCGGGGTGTTGCCGCCTCTTCTTCGGTCTTGGCGACGATGTCCTCGGCTTGCAACGTAAGCTGTTCGCTCGCGTCCTTTTCTTCTGGCGCTTTTGGTTTGGCCGTTGGTTCCTTTGCTGTGACAGGCCCAGGGTCGGTCTGGTCAGGCTTGGCGGCAAGCGCTGCATTGATCGGCGTTGTCACTTCGTCTTTGGTCCCAACAACATCTTCCGGAAGTGGCGTTGCGCTTTTGGGAGCGACAGACTTCTCACCGCTATCAGGTGCGGCTTTCTTGTTAGGATCAGGTGTACTGTCCGCGTCGGGTTCGGGGGGGTCGACCTTTGCCGTCTCTACGGTTTCGGGCGCGCTATCGTCCGCTGTTGCATCTTGTTCGGAGACAGTTTTCTCTGGCTCTGGCTCTGGCTCTGGCTCTGGCTCTGGCTCTGGCTCTGGCTCTGGCTCGTGCGACACGATTACGACGCGAATGCCGTCGGGCTCGACCTCAGCACCGTCGGCCAACACGTTGTCGGCATGCGCCGTTTGCCCGAAGAACGGTTCGCCCAGAAACCCGTCCCCCTCGGGGGCCGCGACAAAGCTGACCGGGTGAAAGCGATGCTCGACGGCAAACGCTTCGGCCTCGGACAGGGTTTCGTGTGCAACGGCAGCGATGTGCGTTTTGTCCCCATCGACCGAGATGTCGAAGGCAAGCGCATCCACCGCGTAGGGGGTGGCACCATCAAGCGCATCTTTGGCCGCTTCGCGCCGCGCTTCGAGGTCAATGTCTCCGGTATCGATGGTCAGATACTTGATCTGGTTGTCCGGAATAATCAGCTTTGTACGGAGCCGTTTGTTCTTGACCTCGTTGGCTTGCTTGCGCAGCGCCTTGAGGCTTCCGGTCAGATCGTCGGTGCCGACATCCACGGCACCCACTTCACGCCACCCTCCTGCCGCGCGGTGCAGCAGTCGGATCCCGTCAAAGGACAAGGATAACGCAAATTCAGGCTTCATAATTTGCCCATAACAACTGTGCGTTCCGAACGGAACACTGGGGGTGGTTGCGCGAAGAATAAAGCAGGTCTTTGCCCATGCAAAGAAAAAGCCACATGACCGGCTTGCGCATGCGCCACCCACGCGGGAAATGTCGGACCAATATAGAGATTGGAGATTGCTATGAAACTGTCTTTGGTAAGTGCTGCGGTCTGGATGATGGTGGCAGGCGCGGTTGCCGCGCAGGATGACGGCCCTGTGTTGTCCGTATCGGGTGAAGGTCAGGTGGCCGTTACCCCCGACATGGCCGTGATTTCACTGGGTGTCGTGCATGTTGACGAAACAGCCGGCGATGCGATCGCCAAGGTCAGCGCCGATGCGACGGCCCTGATTGCAGTGTTGTCGGAACAGGGGATTGAGGCACGGGACATTCAGACCTCGCAGTTGAACGTCAACCCTGTTTGGAGCGGCTTTGACTCGACCGACCGCCAGATCACCGGCTTTGAAGCACGCAATGCGGTGACCGTGCGCGTGCGGGATCTGGAGGGTTTGGGCGGTGTGCTGGATCAGGTGCTCGAAGTTGGGGCCAACACGTTCAATGGATTGAAGTTCCAGTTGCAGGACCCGAGTGAGGCCGAGGCCGAAGCGCGGGCCGCAGCCGTCAGGGATGCCATGGAGAAGGCGGCGCAACTGAGTGCTGCAGCCGGTGTCGGCCTTGGTCCCGTATTGAGCCTGAGCGAAGGAGGGCTAAACGCACCACGGCCCGAGATGTTTGCCGCAGCCAGGTCTGCTGACGTACCGATTGCGGCAGGGGAGTTGGTCGTGACGTCGCGTGTGTCGATGAGCTTCTCGCTCGAGCCGTGATCCAAAGGCCGCGCTGCGCGACGACATTTTTTGAGGGGGCTCTGCCCCCTGCGTGTGGCCGCATCCAAGGGGAAAACGAGGAAGGGGCGCAGCCAGAAAGCTGCGCCCCTTAGTTTTCCGGATCAGCTAGCAGCTTTGGACAGCGCCTGGTCCAGATCAGCGATCAGGTCGTCTGCATCCTCGATCCCGATGGAGACGCGTACCACTTCCGGTGCGGCCCCCGCAGCACGTTGCTGTTCTGCCGTAAGCTGGCGGTGCGTGGTCGACGCCGAGTGGATGATCAGCGAGCGCGCGTCGCCGAGGTTCGCAACGTGGCTGAAGATTTCCAGCGCGTTCACCAGTTTCACACAGGCGTCGTAGCCGCCCTTGACCGCAAAGGTGAACAGGCCACCCGCACCACGCGGGCAGATCTTGGCCACGCGGTCATAGTAGGGGGAGCTTTTCAGGCCAGCGTAGGTGACGTAATCGACGCGGTCGTCCTTTTCGAGCCATTCCGCGATCTTGATCGCGTTCTCGACATGCCGATCCATGCGCAGCGACAGGGTTTCGGTGCCCATGAGCGTGTAATGCGCCGCCTGAGGGTTCATCGTCATACCGAGGTCACGCAGGCCGATGGCGATGCCGTGGAACGTGAAGGCGAGCGGGCCGAATGTCTCGTGGAACTTGAGGCCGTGATAGGCGGACTCGGGCTGGCTGAGCGACGGGAACTTGTCATTCGCGGACCAGTCGAAGGTGCCGCTGTCCACCACGCAGCCACCCGTAACCGTGCCGTTGCCAGTCAGGTACTTGGTGGTCGAGTGCACGACCAGCGTGGCCCCGTGTTCGATGGGGCGGCACAGATACGGCGTGGCCGAGGTGTTATCGACGATCAGTGGGATTTCTGCTGCATCGGCAATGGCCGCGATGGCGTCAAGATCGGTGATGTATCCGCCCGGGTTTGCAATCGCTTCGCAGAATACGGCGCGAGTGTTGTCATCGATGGCCGCCTTGACCGCATCAAGATCGTCAAAGTCGACGAATGTCGCCTCCCATCCGAAACGTTTGATAGTCTGGCTGAATTGCGTCACCGATCCACCGTAAAGCCGGGTCGACACCACCACGTTCAGGCCGGGCGCCATTAGCGGGAACAGCGCCATGATCTGCGCGGCGTGACCGGATGAGCAGCAGACCGCACCGGCGCCACCTTCGAGTGTGGCGATGCGTTCCTGAAGCACGGCCACTGTTGGGTTGGTCAGGCGGGAATAGATGTAGCCAACCTCTTGCAGGTTGAAGAGGGCTGCGGCGTGTTCCGCGTCGCGGAAAACAAAAGCGGTCGACTGATAGATCGGTGTTTGCCGCGCGCCTGTGGCCGGGTCCGGCCGTGCGCCCGCATGAATCTGAAGGGTGTCAAAGCCGTATTTTGGGCCGTCGGTCATAGTTTTCTCCCACGTCCGGCGGTAAGCGCCGGGTCAATTGCATCGCCTGCATGGTTAGGCAATGCAACGGATGTGGGCAAGGGCAGGCTGGGCTTCGTGGTCTCAGGCCGTCTGCATCAGGGGCAATGACGCGCAGACCTCAGGAAAGCCAATCGATGTGTAATCGATCATCTCGATCTTGGGATGCAGGGCCATCCTGTCCTGAAAGATTGCGTAGCGCACCTGGCTGGTGCATTTCAGGGTGCCCGCGTCATTAAAGTGATCCCATTCCGTCCAGACCTGGGAATACCCCTTGCTTGGGATACCGGTGGCGACCACCCGCGGTGTGATTTGGGTGATACGGGACTTGCAGGCCACGTTCCGATAGAGCTCGAGAGCTTCGATCAAAACATCGCGTGAGCCAAAGACCAGCAGTTCGCCCCGTGTATAGAGCGGCAGCGGGTAGGTGAAGTGATCGGCCAGCAGGTCCAGCCGGTCATTGCAGAATGCGTGCGAAAGTGTCGTCAAAAAACGTGTAAGGGATTGCGTCATCTCAGCCATCCGAATGTGGGGGGTCAATTTTTATTGACTGAGGAATTAATATCCTGAGACGCGTATGTAAGGGGGAAAATGGCCCAAAATGTCTCAAATTTGGCGCGCGCAAAGTTTTTGACGCAGCGTAACGGGTCAGCGCATCCAGAAGCCGTTGGATTTGATCCGGTTTCGGATGGCCTGTTCGCGCCGTGGCATGTCGTTCTGATCGAACAAGGCACGCACCTTCGCACCGCGTCCCTGAAAGACCATCCTCTTGATCGGATCGTAGCCTTTTAGGACTTTCTTGATCTTGTTTGGCGCCGTGACTTCTTCGAGCGTGTCGATCACGTTTTGACTTTCACGTGCGTAAAGAAGGGGGAAGATGCGGTAGTGGCAGGTGACGCTGCCGTCCAGCAGGCCATGTACGGCGCTGTCGCGTCCACCGCCGAAGCTGTGGATCACAAGGGGCAGGGCCACCTGGTCGAGCCATGGATCAAGCGGCTGACAGACCAAGGGTGCTGGCGGCGTGTTGCGGATCGCCAGCGCATATTCCAGGAAACGGGTGCCGAAGGCATGTGGGCAGGCACCAAAGAAGAAGCCCGCGTTGAAATACAGGTAGCGCTTCCAGTACTCGTCAGGTTCCGTGGTATCGAGGCTGGTTTCGAAATCCAGACCGAACATGTCGTAAAGCGACTTCCAGATTTCACCGTAGCCGGGGCCATACAGCTCAATCTGTGGCCATGTACCTTCCCGTCTGAGCGACGCGGATGGATAATTAAAATCAAACGGCACTGCGGCCAGATCTCCAAGCACAAGCGTGTCGCTGTCGAAGAAGACAAACGGCTCACCTTTTGGCAGGGCCGTCAGCATCTCGATCTTGTTACCGTAAGGATAGAGCGCGCCGAAATGCCGGTTTTGAAAGGGAACAACCTCTGCCCCCAGGGCTTCCAAAGCCTCGCGCACATCACCCGTCATGCGTGGGTCTTTGGGCCACAGCGGTCCGGGCTGCGGTTCAGCGATCAGCACGCGCCCTGCGAAACTGGGGCTTTTGGCGCGTAAGGACGCTACGAACAGCAGGGCCTCGTACCCAAGCCGCCCGGCCTGACCCACAAGGGCAATGTTAAACGTCGGGGGTGTCGTTTTCTTGGGTTTGCGTACCATGTGCCTGTCGAGATGCGTTTTCGCTGTTTTGCCAGCACTATACGCGGCACACGGGAATGGCAAAAGACCCAGATCCGGTCATTCCGGCGGTGGGTTCAAAAGATCGTAGAGTTTTTGCAGACCAGTCAGGATCACGAAGGCACCCACGGCCCAGATCAAAAGCTCGAACGGGGCGAGATCCGTGCCGCGCAGCCATTGCCCGACCAGCCCGCCCTGAGGGCGCAGTGCGTCGACGCCAAACAGCCCATCGCGCGGCCAGAGGCGCAGGTACCAGAACCGGGACACGTAGAACAGGATGGCCGCCGTTAGTGCGGCGATGATCAGCCAGAAAGCACGCTTCATTCCGTCACCTCGATCGTGTCCACGTCGATTTCCCAGATCAGCAGATCACCATGTTTCGTGATCTCACCCTCGGCGGTGATGAACTGCGCCACATGATCATAGGCTTCGCGGGGCAGGCGGGTGCCATCGGGGCCGATGACCAGCAGGAATTCCTCACCCAACACGGGTTGGGTCGACACGAAAATCGGAGGCACATCCCCCAGCAGACACAGATTGGCACAGGCTTTGTGGGCCAATCCGCGGCCCGGGCGCATGGCGCCTGCAAGGCATTTGCCGTCGCAGATCTCCCCCGCCAGTTTCCAACGGCCTTGCGGCTCCGGCGTGATCTCTGGCGCGTCACCTTCGGCGGCTTGCAGACCGTTTCGGCCACCGCGCAGCTGCATCATATAAAGGTCGCCGCGTTCCAGCACGATCCCGGACACTTGCGCCAGTTGGCCGTTCAGTGGCATGGCGCGGCTGTCGACACCGGACTTGCCGCCTGCCGTCATCAGAAAGCTGTCACCGGGCTTGATCCGGTCATTGCCCTCGGTCACGTGGATGACGGGGTAGGGCGTCATTTCCACCACACCGGTGACGGTCTGGCGGCCATAGTCAAATCGAAAGGCGCCGGGGCCGGGGTCGTCCTGGGCAGCGCCCATGAGAAAACCAGCGCCCGCCAGTCCGGCAATCAACAGGACGCAGGCCGTCAAAAGGAACGTGCGTAAGGGCCCCGGGGCTGGCAGGTAGCCAACGAAGAATGGCTTGTCGCTCATGCTGTCACCCCTTCTTCGGGCTGGTCCGGTTCGGGCGCTGGCAACGGGACCGGTTCCACATATGTGCCGGGTGGATTGGCGTCAGGATGTACTTCGACCATGTCGTCCACCACGCGGACACGGTAGGTTGGGACCTTTTCGGTAAAGGGTGCGGGCGAGCGGCCATTGCGCACGTCGTATTGAAAGCCGTGCCATGGACAGGTGACCAGACAGTCGATGATCTTGCCCTCACCCAATGGCCCGTTCTGGTGCGCACAGGCGTTGGAAATGGCGCTCAGCTTGCCCTCCATCAGGTAGACGGCCACGCGGTCACCGTTCGCGAGTTTGGCGATTTTGGCATAGCCTTCGCGGAAGTCACCAACGCGCGCCACTTCGGCCCACGCGCCATCTTTGGCAGCCGCCTCGGACCGCTCCCGCATCCAAGCGGCAAGATGCAGGACGATGACGGCCCCAGCACCAACAAGGAACAGCACCGTGAACACATGGTTCTGCTGATCCTGCAATATGCCCAGCGACACATGTGCCGCGACCGAGAAATAGGCCGCGTAGATCAGGTAGTGCAGCCGCTTCCACACAGGCGGCGTCAGGAACTTGAGCCAGAAGTCGTGGGATGTTGCCGCAAGGATCAGCAGACAGACCAGCGCAAAAATCCCGAAGACTTCAAAGGGAAAGCCCGCGATCTGGCCAAAGCTTGAATTGGCATAGAGCAGGCCGACATATTTGTCCGAACTGGAAAAGGCGAAATACCAGTTCAGGATGTAGCTTGCATGCGTCATGGCAACAAAGGCTGTCATCACGCCGAAATGGCGACGGTTGTAGAGCAATGGCAGGAACCGCTTGTCCAGCCGCGCTGCAGGGCCAATGCACAGGATCACGGTCAACATGACAAAGGCACAGGCGCCAAAGGCGCGGGCATTGTGGATTTGCGGGTTGATCGGGCGCTCGTGGCTGAGCGCGCCGGGCGTGACATACAGAAACACCCACAGGAATGCGGCGACACCGGCCAGCATCACGGCGTCATAGATCCACTTGTTCGGGTTCCATTGAACGGGGATGTACTTGACACTCATTGGCTCGCCCCTTCGGTCAATTGCACAGGGGCGATGTCAGCGGGCCAGGTCTGGCGCACGCTCAGGCCCGTAATGACGATGACCACGATACCGATGCTCATCGCGATGACGGCCAGACCGTAAGAGGCACGCACCGGACGATAGCGATTGGCCCACGCCGCACGTTTGGTTTCAATCTGCCACCAACGCCACAGGACGATCGGCCAGATCAGCAGCACACCGGGGATCAGGAGTGGGCGGAAAATGTAAGCGCCGCGCGCATCTTCATCAATTCTGTCGATTCCGATGGTCAGGAACACCGCGGCAACAAGTGCGCCGATCATCCCCCATGTCTGCATCGCCATCACGAGGGCCTGTGCCACGTCCATGTGGTATCGTCCTTGCGTCAGTTCGTTCGTTCCTCTGTGACCCTAACAAGCTGATCCCTTCCGGCCCAAGCCCAAACTGTCACTTTGTCCTGACAGAGCGAAATTGTGATCAGGCCGTGTGGATTTGGGCGGCGAATTTCGCGGCACGGGCGGGTTTGGACTGTAAGTCTGTGGCAATTTGGGTCTATCACTTGGCCCATCTTCTGCGAAAATGCCGCCAGAACAGGGAGCAAACTCATGAAAAAACTCGCATTTGCCGCCGCATTGCTGATGGGCACGTCTGTTGCATCCATCGCCGCCGCCGACTGTGGCGAAGTGTCGATCACCGAAATGGACTGGGCGTCTGCCGCCGTGGTCACCAATGTCGCCAAGTTCCTGCTCGAGCAGGGCTATGGCTGTTCCGTGACCGTTGTGCCCACCACCACCGTGCCCGCGATGGCATCCGTGGCCGAAACGGGCGAGCCGGACATCCTGACCGAGCTCTGGACCAGCTACACCGAGGTCTACGAAGAGCTGCGAGGCGAGGGCAAACTGGTGGAGATGTCCAAGGTGCTGTCCGATGGCGGCGTCGAAGCGTGGTGGATCCCCGACTATCTGGCCGAAGCGCATCCAGAGCTGAAGACGCTTGAAGGGATCAAAGCGAACCCACAGCTGGTCGGTGGCCGGTTCCACGACTGCCCGTCGGGTTGGGGCTGTGACATCACCAACCACAACAACTTCAAAGCCTCCGGTTTGGCTGATGCGGGCGTCGAACGTTTTCAGCACGGTTCGGGCGAGACTCTGGCAACGGCGATCGCCGCTGCTTACGAAGCGAAAGAACCTTGGTTTGGCTACTATTGGGCACCCACATCCGTTCTGGGCAAATATCCGATGGTGCAGGTAGAAATGCCCGCCTATGACGCCGACACCCACACGTGCAACGGTCTGGAAGACTGCGCCACACCCGGCCTGTCCGCATACCCTGTGTCGAATGTGGTGACGGCCGCGACCCAAGCCTTTGTCGACCGTGAACCGGACGCCGCAGCACTGATGGGCAGTGTCACGTTCACAAACGCCCAGATGGGCGAAGTGCTGGCGTGGCAGGAAGCCAACGAAGCCTCGAACGAAGAGGCTGCCGTGTACTTCCTGACCACCTACAAGGACGTCTGGGGTGGCTGGTTGAACGACGAGGCACGCGGCAACCTGTCGGCCCTGCTGCAATAAGCTCGGGCGCCGGGGTTCGCCCCGGCGCAACCCTCGCCCGTTGGGGCGCAAAATCAAGAAACTGGGGAACGACATGGCAGCCTATGATGGCATCTTCGACGGCCTTGGCCTGCGGGAGTGGTGCGACGTGGGCAAGGAAGATGCGCCCATGTCCATGGCGCAGCTTCTGGCTCAAAGCGGCGGTAACGACGCAGTGGCAGAAGAGGGCGGTCTGCCGTTTCCGTCCCTCGACGTGCTGCACGAAGCCTGCGGGCGCATCGGACAGACCCGCGACCTGACCGCCGGAATTGAACAGGGCTTCCTGTCGATCCGGTCCGAATTGAAATTCGTCCTCGATCCCATCACCCAACCACTCAGCTGGATGCTCGATGGCACGCTCTGGGTGTTCCAAAGCGCGCCGTGGTGGCTGATGATTCCCGCATTGTTGCTGATCACATGGCTGGTCAGCCGCTCGAAATCCGTGACAGCCTTCGTCGGCCTTGTCCTCCTCTTTTTCGGGTTTATTGACCATTACGAGGTGGCGATGCAGACCCTTGCCATCGTGTTTGTCTGTACCGGGCTTTCGGTCCTTTTTGGCGTGCCTATAGGCATCGGCATGTCAAAATCGGATACGGCACAACGCACCATCGTCCCCATCCTCGACCTGCTGCAAACGCTGCCCACCTTCGTCTACCTGATCCCGCTGATCTTCCTGTTTTCTGTCACAGAATCAAAGCTGTACGGCATTGCCATCATCCTTTATGCCATCGTGCCGGTCATTCGTCTGACCGATCTCGGCATCCGGCTGGTGGACAAGGACGTGATTGAGGCGGCCAATGCCTTTGGCCTGACAGCGTGGCAAAAACTCAGCCGGGTTGAGCTGCCATTGGCGCTGCCAAACATCATGGCGGGCGTGAACCAGACGATCATGATGAGCCTCGCGATGGTGGTGATCGCCTCGCTTGTCTCGGCCCCCGGCCTTGGCGTGTTGGTCCTGCGTGGCATCCGAAACCTCGAACTGGGTGTTGGCATCGTTGCGGGCCTGGGCATCGTGCTGCTGGCCGTGATCCTTGATCGCGTGTCCAAGGCCGCGCTCGCCCGTGTCGACACCGGACGCAAGGAACACTGAGATGACCGCAAAAGTGTCCCTGCGCGGGCTCTACAAGATCTTTGGCCCCAACGACGCGGCCATGGTGCCCCATGTCCAGGCGGGTATGGACAAGACAACCCTGTTGGAAAAACACAAGCACGTGCTGGGTCTGCAGGACATCAATGTCGATATGCAGCCGGGTGAGATCACGGTGATCATGGGCCTGTCTGGGTCCGGCAAGTCCACTTTGATCCGGCATCTCAACCGCCTGATTGACCCCTCTGCCGGTGAAATCCTTGTGGATGGGCAGGACGTGATGAAGCTGGGGCAGGCGGCCCTGCGTGACCTGCGCCAAAAGCAGATGTCCATGGTGTTCCAGAAATTCGCGCTGTTGCCCCACAAGACGGTGCTGGAAAACGCCCAACTGCCGTTGAGCGTGCAGGGTGCGGACAAGGCGACTTGTGATGCAGAGGGACGCAAATGGCTGGCGCGCGTGGGGCTTGAGGGTTTCGAAGACCGGTATCCTGCGCAACTCTCAGGCGGCATGCAGCAACGGGTCGGCATCGCCCGTGCGCTGACCGCCAACACCGACATCATGCTTATGGACGAGGCGTTCTCGGCCCTCGACCCGCTGATCCGCACCGATATGCAGAACCTGCTCTTGGAGCTGCAAAAGGAGCTGCACAAGACCATCGTCTTCATCACGCACGATCTGGACGAGGCGCTGAAACTGGCGGACCACCTCGTAATCCTAAAGGATGGCGCAGTGGTTCAACAGGGCGAGCCGCAGGGCATTTTGCTTGCGCCTTCAGATCTTTACATCGAAGACTTCGTAAGCGACATTAACCGCGCCCGCGTGCTGCGTGTCCGGTCGGTGATGAAACCCATCCAAGGCAACAGCTTCGACGGAGAGGTCGAGGCCTCCCGCAACCTTGAGGACATGATCGCGCTGACGGGTGGGGATACCAATCACGTCTACAAAGTTACGGATGGTGGCGAGGTTGTGGGTCAGCTTGACATGAAGGACCTGGTCAAAGCGCTCGTGCCGCGGGTGTCTGGGGGGTAACCGAAGCTGTCCATGCTTTTATGGCCTCGCGGGAAACGACGCTGAAAGGACATGCGGTTCCTACCGGACCGTTGACGGAAGTTGTTGGCCTCCGCTTTGACCGTGGTTTTTTCGATGAGCTGGAACCGGTGATAGCAAGATCGGGACGCCCTAAGTCGGATTGGTTTAGAGGAGTTGCGCTCTGGCAGCTTAATAAGCTCAAAAACCTCCCCAAGCGAAGCTGATGTATTGCGCTACGTAAATTGTGGCGGCGCAATTTGCTAAGAAATGTTTTTGCATCAAGCCTTCATGAGGAAATTTCATTATTAATATCAGTACTTTGTAGCCCGTTCGTTAATTCGACCTTGGTCGTGCCTATGTTTTTGGACAGGAGCGGAGGCCAACTCTCTCCCGACCACTAGCCGGGCCCATCAGCCCAAAAACTAAACCAAACCAACGCTGAGAACACCGTTCTCAGTGCCCGATACCGCTGTGCTTTCGCGCAGCACAACAGAAACGAGAAAGGTAAGACATGCACTATCCAAATCACTTCCAAGGCCCTGGAGGTCGAGGTCCGGGTGAAGACCTGAAAGGCGGTTTTGCGACATGCGCCGCTGCGATGGTCTCCATCGTTGTAAGCCCTCCATTTTATGAGTTCACAGGCCCTTACGTCTGGGAGCTCTCAAGGCGGAGCTACAGCCCCGAGACGGTCGATTTCATCATGATCTGTTACATGCTGCTCTGCTGGCCCCTTACGTTCTTCGCAGCGCGAGCCGGGATTATCGCAGGGCTGACCGTGGCAGGTGTCTACATCGCCTATCGACTGATCTGAAAAACCAATCTGGCTGGCTGCAATGACGTGGCCAGACATCAAAACTGAAATGAAACACGAAGGAAACAATATGGCTAACATTCAAGATGAAATCCCAATCCCCGGTCGCAAGAAACTGCAAGGCTGGCTTCTCGGAATTGGGGCGATCTTCGGCCTGATGGCTTACGGCGCAGTCCAAAACGGAGATGGAAAGGCAATGCTCATTTGCGGTGCAATCGGCGCTTGCCTCATCTTCATTGGGGCAAAGCTGAAGACCACCAAGAAACTGATCGGCAAAGCTGGAGTCTATCGGTGATCAAAGGGATGGCGGCTCTCTAAAAGCCGTCATCCCACCTCAAAGTAAAAACTGAAAACAGAAAGGAAACGTCATGACTTTTGACGAACAATATCCCTATGGCTCGGCGCGATTTGCCAGCCCATTTGAAATCAAAAAAGCCTTCAAGGCTCAAGGCGGCGTGCCGTTCGGCTTTTATGGTGGACGCAAGCTCTACCATGCCAAAAACGCTGGCACGCTGCTGATCGGCGGAGCTGGCTCCGGCAAGTTCACCTCTATCCTCGCCCATCTAATGGATGCGCCTGGACGGGGCGGCGAGCCAGCCCGCTATGCGATCTTCGATCCCAAGCGTGAGCTGCGCGCGGTGATGGAGCCTTACTTCGCCTCGATCAAAGCGCGGGTCTATGAGATCAACCCGTACTTTACCCACGGGGTGACGGGTAATCGGCTCTCGCTTCTGAGCCATCTGACGCCTGATAGTCCGCGCCTTGTGGCCGACTGCCGCCGTGCGGCACGTACCTTCCTGCCCGAAAGCGGTGGTGGAGACTCTGCCTTCTTCGATCAGAAAGGCCAGAACTGGCTCGATGCTCTGATGCGCGGTCTGGTGCATATAGATGGCGGGGTCTCTCCCACATCTCTCAATGAGCTGATCGGCATGGTGCGCTCGTACCCGGAAAGCTGGGAAGAGACGGCTGAGGTGATGAGCGCTCTTGGTGAAGGTGATCTGAAAATCACCTTCGATGAGATGCTGGATATGGCCGCAGAAAGCCGCCGCACCTTTGACTCTGTCATGGGCGGGATCAGCAACGCTCTAGCCTTCATGAATGATCCGCGCCTGCAAGCGGCGCTGGTGCGTACCAATGAGGCTGACTTCACGCTGGATGTGCTTTGCGAGAATAGCGGCGATCCTGTCTTCGTCTTCTTCGTGATGCCGCCGGAGATGACCCAACAAAATGCTGCTGTCATTCGCCAGATCTTCTCAACGCTGCGCACGATCAAGCAAACCCGTCCTGAGGCGTCAACGCTCAATCTGGTGATTGATGAAGCTGCCCAGCTTGGGCGCTTTCCTGAGATTGCCGAGTTCTACTCAATTGGTCGTGGCTTCGGGCTGTCTCCGGTGTGTGTCTACCAAGACATCGGGCAAATCCGAAACAACCTCGGATCGCATTGTCGATGCTTCCAGCTCCTCTGTGATCAAAGCCTATGAGGCGCGTATCGAGAAGCTGGAGCGTGAAAAGCTGTCTTTTGAAGATAAGCTTGTGAATTCTGGGGCTCCGTGCGGACACGAGAGCGAGTTTATCGAACCAGCCCTTAGCTTCCTGGCAAGCCCTTGGAATATTTATAAAAACGGGTCTCTGGCACTGCGTCAAACAGTGCTGCGGCTCACCTTTGCAGAGCCCCTGCGGTACTGCCGGGAAAACGGTTATCGAACCGTTAAAATTTCCTACCCTTTCAAGGTACTAGGGGAAATTTCCGCAAAAAAGTGCGGGATGGTGGGCGACCCTGGAATCGAACCAGGCGTGCGTCTCCGCGAGGGAGTTACAGTCCCCTGCCACACCTTGCGGCCTGTCGCCCACTACGCCATTAGGGCCTGAACCCCGGTGGCGTGAGCGCGTGATTACCGGGACGTATATCAAGGGTCAAGGCACAAAATCAGACCCAAAGGGCCAAAGGTGCAAAGATGAAAAAACCCAAATGGGTCGTCGAAAAGGAACAGGCGAAAAAGGCGGACGCGGCAGCGACAGTCTGGCTGTTCGGTTTGCACGCAGTACGTGACGCGCTGCTGAACCCCAAACGTGAAAAACTGCGCCTGATGGTCACGCTGAATGCCAAGAACAAGCTGGAAGACGCCATTCTGACCGCCGGCATCACGCCCGACGTGATCGACCCGCGCAAGTTCAGGCCGCCCATTGATCCCGGCTCGGTCCATCAGGGGGCCGCACTTGAGGTCAAGCCGTTGGACTGGGGCAGCCTTGCCGATGTGGCCATCGGGGCAGAAGCACCACGTCTGATCCTGCTCGACCGGGTGACAGATCCGCACAATGTCGGGGCGATTCTCCGTTCAGCCGAAGTGCTGGGCGCATCAGCCGTGATCGGCACACGACATCACGCAGCACCCGAAACCGGTGCGCTGGCCAAAACGGCTTCGGGCGCGCTCGAACGCCAACCCTATGTTCGAGTACGCAATCTGGCGGATGCCATCGTGGAGTTGCAGGGCATGGGCTACATGGTTCTGGGACTGGACGGCGAGGCTGAGGCCACGATTGAAACCACCCTGAGCGGCCAAAAGGGTCGCGCCGTCGCGCTGGTCTTGGGGGCCGAGGGACCCGGCCTGCGCCAGAAAACCCGCGAAACCTGTGATGCGCTGGTGAAAATCGACGCGGCAGGCGGGTTTGGGTCACTCAATGTCTCAAATGCCGCCGCAATTGCCCTATATGCCTCCAAGGACCACGGATAGGAGGCGGCCATCGCCCACCCCACGAAGATCGCCACGTGCTGCTATTGCGGCACCCGCGCTGCCCTTGTTCTGACAGGGCGCGAGCGCCACGAACTGGCCTGTTCCAGTTGCGGCGCGCCTTTGCAAGACCTCAAAATGCTGCCCAAGAAGCGGTCAGGCGACCGTGAAACCGTGCGGCCTTCGGCCATTCGTCACAAAAGCAAGCCAAAACCCGCCAAGAAAAAGTACAAGAAGCGCAAGTCGCGTTGGGCGGACATGTTCGAGGATGCGTTTGATATCATTGAAGATATATTTGACTGAGGGCTTGGCGACCGCGGGCCGGCCAAATCCGATCTTTAAGTTTTCGTTCACAGATTTGCGAGAGGGTCTTTTGCAAGACGTGAGCGATCATATCTTAAAAAGTGAACCACAGGTTTGGAACTCCTGTAGGTTATTTCACTGTCCCTCGTTCCGCACCTGCGCGCCCCTTTCGCTTTGCGATCGGGGCGTTTTTTTGGGAACGTGACCGGGCAGGGGGGAATTATGTCCGAAACCTATACCGATGCGCATCTGAAACAGGTCCTAACGGCAACCAAGGTTGTGGCCGTTGTGGGCGTGTCCACCAACCCGGTGCGACCCAGCTACTATGTGGCGCGGTACCTCGCGCTCAAAGGGTTCACCGTGATCCCCGTGAACCCGGTCTACGCAGGCGAGACGCTGTTTGGACGCCAGATCGTGCCTGATTTCGAGTCGATCGATGAACCCGTCGATATGGTGGACATCTTCCGCCGATCCGAGGCCGTGCCCGAGATCGTGGACGCCGCAATGGCCCGCATTCCAACCCTGAAAACGATCTGGATGCAGATCGGCGTGGAACATGCCGACGCCGCGGCGAAGGCGCGTGCGGCCGGATTGACCGTCATCCAGAACCGATGCCCCAAGATCGAATATCAGCGCCTGTTTGGCGAACTGCGGATGGGTGGATTCAATACCGGCATCATCTCATCCCGGCTCTAGCCCCTTTCCCGCTTCCATCAATGTCCGTCGCGCGGACACCACATTGGTAAAAGGCGGGCGCACTACATGACGTCGTGCGCAAGCAACGTACCTAGAAAAGTGCCGTTCAGCGCACACGCAGCCAGATTTGGCTCTGACATATCAGACCCAAACACCCCGACACTTTCATCCGGTTGCCGTTGACCTGCATCTTCGCATTGTAATTGCGATTGTGCGCTGGGACGAAGGCGCGGCCCTCATAGACATTGCTGGAGCCAATCATGTCCCAGAACACGCGCTGACCGATGGTGGCCGCACTGATGGGCTCGCCCGACGGGGCAAATACCGACACGATCGTCCCGCAATAGGCGGTGCCGCATTTCTTTGCATCCACATGTGCAGTCTGGCCTTTGCGGTCGGGTGGGGTCAGCCACACGCCCTCCGGTCCCGATGCTGCAGGGACAGGAAGAGTAGCCAGCCACAGGGCTGCGGCAGGCACGACAAATTTGGCCAACAGATGTGTCATGGTACACGGCATTGTACCACAAAACGCGATGAACCCTGATGGGCATCCTGGTCGGTCCGGGTTTCGCGCGTCTGGAGGGGGACGAAACCGGGGGATCGGACATGAAAAACCCCGCGCCCAAAGGGCGCGGGGGCATGGGCCAAAAGGTGCCTATGGGATTAGTTTACGCGCGACCACGTCTGCTTTTTGCAGAACGGGCCAACACAGCCCGACACTTTCAGGCTGTTGCCGCTCAGGGCCATCTTTGACTTGAAAACCTTGCCGGTCGACGGCTGCCAGATCTTGCCCGAGGCATAGCTACCGCTCCCCTGGGGCTCCATATCCCAGACAAGCTGCTTGCCAACATTCTCGGACGCAATCGGGCCGCTGGCGTCAAACGCTTTGGCAATCGTGCCGCAGATCTTTGCGCCGCACTTACTCATCGCGATATGCGCATAGGCGCCATCATCTACTTCTGTTTTCCATGTGCCCAGCACAGGATCAGCCATTGCGGCTCCAGCGCCTGCAACGGCCACACATGCGGCTGCGATAAGATGTTTCATGAGTGTCTCCTCCGTAATGGCCGGGACTGTGAGCCATCTGGAAGCGATATGGCAAGAATGACCTTGGGTCGCGTTGCAAATCTCACGGATAGGTGCAAGGACGCGAGCAGACAGTGAAAGGCCCGACAACATGATCCTTTACCCCGCCATCGACCTCAAGGACGGCCAGGCCGTGCGCCTCGTACACGGGGACATGGACAAGGCCACCGTGTTCAATGACGACCCGGCGGCACAGGCGCGCGCTTTTGTCGAAGCGGGGTGTGAATGGTTGCACCTGGTGGACCTGAACGGCGCCTTTGCAGGCGAACCGGTTAACGCAGCTCCGGTTGAGGCGATCCTGAAATCCTGCAACGTGCCCGCACAACTTGGTGGCGGCATTCGGGATATGGCGACAATCGACATGTGGCTGTCGAAGGGCATACAACGGGTCATTCTTGGTACCGTGGCGGTCGAAAACCCCGATCTGGTGCGCGATGCGGCCAAGACCTTTCCCGGTCACGTCGCCGTGGGCATCGATGCGCGGAACGGCAAGGTCGCGACCAAAGGCTGGGCGACGGAGACAGACGTGGACGCCACCGATTTGGCCAAATCCTTCGAGGACGCGGGCGTGGCCGCGATCATCTACACCGACATCAACCGCGACGGGGCCATGGGTGGGCCAAACATCCCTGCCACGCAAGCCTTGGCCGAAGCGGTGGACATTCCCGTCATCGCGAGCGGCGGCGTGTCGTCACTGGATGATCTAACGGCGCTCAAGGCGACAGGCGCGATTTCAGGCGCCATCTCGGGCCGCGCGCTCTACGATGGGGCCATTGACCTGGCCTCAGCGCTCGCGGCCCTCAAGGGCTAGCACTTATTGCGCAGCACCATCGGTGAACTTGCCCAACGCACCGGTCATGGTCTGGACATAGGCGGCATCCTCAGCCACCCCACCCAATTTGCCCAGCATCGCCGCTGGATCCTCATAGGCGATCATGGTCTTGCCTGTCTCGTCCTCGAACACCGCGATTTTCATCGGCAGGAACAAGGCAGATGCCCGATCATCCAGCATCGCCTGCGTGCCCAGTTTGGGGTTGCCAAAGATCAGCAGCTGCGAGTTGCCAATATCTTCGCCCACGCCTTGTGCACCAGCCCCATGATCAACGCGCGCAAAGATGGTCAGCCCAGCCCCTTCAAGTGCGGCCTGAAGCGCATCCATTGTCTCGACCACGCCATTCGCCGATTCCTTGCGAATAATCCCGTTGTCACCAGCCATTGCCGTACCTGCCAAAAAAACGCTCATCACCAGAGCCATCAAAATCCGCATCACGCGTCTCCTCGTTTGCAATAGCCCGAAGGTGTCATATGCGCGAGCGAAGGCCATGCACCTTTCCGTGAGGGGCGCGGATGGGCGGAAATACTCCTTCATCTTGCCAGATAAACTCCGGGGGAGGCCGCAGGCCGGGGGCAGAGCCCCTTTCCCCGCTGTCAAATCCACGCTACCAGACGCGCATGTTGAAAACGCGCATCATTCCTTGCCTCGATGTCGCCGATGGCCGCGTGGTCAAGGGCGTGAACTTTGTCGACCTGATCGACGCCGGCGATCCGGTCGAAGCCGCGCGTGCATACGACGCTGCGGGCGCGGATGAGCTCTGTTTTCTCGACATCCATGCGACCCATGAAAACCGGGGCACGATGTTCGACCTGGTGCAGCGCACGGCGGAACAGTGCTTTATCCCGCTGACAGTGGGCGGTGGTGTCCGGACGGTGGCGGATGTGCGGGCACTGCTGCTGGCTGGGGCCGACAAGGTATCGTTCAATTCCGCCGCCGTGGCCGACCCCGATGTGCTCGCGCGCGCCGCCGACCAGTTTGGCAGCCAGTGCATTGTCTGCGCCATCGATGCCAAGACGGTCGAGCCGGGCCGGTGGGAAATCTTCACCCATGGCGGACGCAAGCCGACGGGCATCGACGCGGTCGAATTTGCCCGTACCGCGGCCGAAAAAGGGGCAGGGGAGATTCTGCTCACCTCCATGGACCGCGACGGGACACGCGCAGGGTTCAACCTGCCCCTGACGCGCGCCATCTCGGACGCCGTGCCGATCCCAGTGATCGCCAGCGGTGGCGTCGGCACGCTTGACCACCTTGTGGATGGCGTCACTGAAGGGGGCGCATCCGCCGTGCTGGCGGCCTCCATCTTCCACTTCGGTGACTACACCATTGCAGAGGCCAAGGCCCACATGGCGGCCGCCGGTATCCCGATGAGGCTGACATGACCCTCGACGATCTTTTTGCGACCATTGAGGCCCGCAAAGGCGCGGACCCCGACAGTTCCTGGACCGCCAAGCTATTATCCAAGGGGCCGGAAAAATGCGCCGAGAAATTTGGTGAAGAAGCCGTAGAAGCGATCATCGAAGCGGTGAAAGATGATAAAGCCGCTCTGACATCTGAGGCAGCCGATGTGCTTTATCATCTGTTGGTGATGCTGGCGGCGCGGGACGTGGCGCTGGGTGATGTGATGGCGGAACTTGCGCGGCGCCAGGGCACATCTGGCATCGCCGAAAAGGCAGCGCGGGGGTAGGCGGAGGACACCTCCGCCTTACGATTTGCGCATGTGTCCCCGCGGGGACAGCCTGTTCGGGGCATCAACTCTTTCCTAGCGAAACTGTGGTTCGCACGTGATTTCAATGCCTTGTGTGCCGTACGGTGCGTTTTGGTGATTTTAACCAGACAAATGGCACACTGCCTTTCGACGGCAGGCGGCGCATTGAAATGCGCCTTACGCGCGTGAGGCGGAGGTGTCCTCCGCCCCGCTTCTCAGGGCGCCCAAGTCAGGAAATTGCGGATCATGCGCAGGCCGATATCCTGGCTCTTCTCGGGATGGAATTGCATCCCCAGCATCGTGTCCCGCCCAACAACAGCAGTGACATCTCCGCCGTAATCCACATGGGCGAACCGCATGGCCGGGTCCGCCACCTCGAAGTGATAGGAGTGCACGAAATAGGTGTGATCGCCCGTCGAAACCCCTTCAAATACGGGGTGTTGTGCCTCCAGAACCAGATCGTTCCACCCCATATGAGGCACCTTCAAAGCCGTATCTGAGGGTTTGATTGGTACAACTTCACCATCGATCCACCCCAATCCCGGCGTGTCGCTATACTCACGACCCCATGCTGCCATCAACTGCATGCCCACGCAGATCCCGAGAAAAGGTTTCGCTTTTTTTTCAACGGCTTCGACAAGTGCGTCATACATGCCGGAGCCGCGCAAAGCCGCTGCACAGGCGGGAAAGGCCCCGTCGCCCGGCAGCACGATCCGGTCGGCCTTGGCCACCACATCTGCGTCAGAAGTCACCACAACCGTGCCGGCATCCGCCTCGCGCGCCATGCGTTCGAACGCCTTTTCGGCCGAGTGTAGGTTGCCGCTTTCGTAGTCGATCAGGACCGTCAGGCTCATAGGCTGCCCTTGGTCGAGGGAATGGCATCTGCCATGCGCGCATCGACCTCGAGCGCCACGCGCAGCGCGCGCGCAACCGCCTTGAAGGCCGCTTCGGCAATGTGGTGGCTGTTGATCCCGTGCAGCATGTCAACGTGCAACGTTATGCCGCCATGGGTGCTAAGCGCTTGGAAGAATTCACGCACGAGCTCAGTGTCAAAGGTCCCGATCTTGGGCGTCGGCAGATCCACGTTCCACACAAGGAAGGGCCGCCCCGACAGGTCCAGTGCCGCCCGGACAAGCGCGTCATCCATGGGCAACAGGCAGGATCCGTAGCGCTGGATTCCCTTCTTGTTTCCAACGGCTTGGCTGAGCGCCTGCCCAATGGCGATGCCCACGTCCTCGACCGTGTGGTGGTCGTCGATATGCAGGTCCCCTTTGCAGCGCACGGTCATGTCGATCAGCGCGTGGCGCGCAAGCTGATCCAGCATGTGGTCGAAGAAGCCGACGCCCGTGTCATTGTCATATTGACCGGTGCCATCCAGGTTCAGCGACACCGAGATATCGGTTTCGGCCGTGGTACGGGTAAGGGTGGTGCTGCGCATCGCGCGCCTCCTGCCTATGCGTTCGGATGTCTCTATAGGCGGGGAGGGCAGCGCCGCCAAGAGGCGCCCATCACGCTTGCAGGCACCTGTGCAGACGTGCCACTACGGGGTATGCACCTCAGTTGCCCAAGGCCTTGCCCATGACCACTTGTGTTTTCATCCAAATCCGCTGTCGCCCCGGTTCCACCTACAAGGTCGCCGAAGAGATTGCGCTGCGTGAAATCCATTCCGAGCTTTATTCGACCTCGGGCGATTACGACTTGTTGATGAAGGTCTACATTCCAGAAGGTCAGGATGTCGGAAAATACATCAATGATGAGCTGCTAGATATCGATGGGATCGAACGGTCGCTAACCACGATGACGTTCAAGGTGTTCTGAGGATACGTGCGCCGCGGCGCTGTACAAGAGACAGACCTGCGGCGATGCTTGGGCAGATCAGAGACCCGGAATGATGCGCAACAACCCACGCTGATTGAACGTCGCGCCGCGCTCGGCGCCAAATACGTAACGGCCGCCGATGCCGACGAATGTTTCATCAGCATCGCCGATGTTAGTGTCAATGCTGGTCGACCCAATTTCAGCAAACAGGTTGAGGTTACTGGTGACATCCCGGTCGATCCGCAGCGTTGTGGTCGCCACGTTTACAGTTGAGCTGCTGCCTACATCTTCGTATCCGAGGGACAATCCGAATCCCGAATTCAATTCGTACCGGCCCTCGAACCCGAAAATTGTTTCGTCCTCGTTTTCTGCATCAAGCTGGCCGAGGAAGCCTTCAACCTCGAAGGCGCCCGTTTCGAAACCTGCTTCAATGCCGAAGATATCGGCATCGGCGTCTTCAACATCTTCGCGTGTATAGAATGCGCCAAGCGACGTAGAGTCGTTCAAGTGGTAGATCGCGTGCAGACCAATGTTGGTGCCATCGATGTCTGTTTCGCCGAAACTGTTGTGGCCCAGGTCAATTTGGGTGCTGAACGATTGTGTAAAACCGATTTCCATCGAGCCTTCGAGATTGACCCGGTTGAGATCTGTGTCGTCCTCAAAAGCCGAGTACTCCAGTTGTACCGAACCGCCGGTGACCTCGACCGCCTGTGCAGCGCTGGCAATTGGAAGGGTGACGCCAAGTACGGCGCTGATAAGATATTTCATGTGAGACCTGCTCGTCTTGACGGCTCTTGTGTGAGCCTTTTCATTACGCAGGACCAGCCTGCTTGCAGCTGACGCTAATGCGCTGCAGGTGCGGCGTCCACAACTTTGAATCCCGTATGTCCGCGTTGTGGAAACACGTGGTTTGGCGGCAACATTTGCAGATGACAAACAAAAAAGACCGCCAAGCGGCGGCCTTCTTGTCACTCCCGCGAGGGAGGATGTTGGAGCGGGCGAGGCGATTCGAACGCCCGACCCTAACCTTGGCAAGGTTATGCTCTACCCCTGAGCTACGCCCGCTTCCTTGGGTGAGGCGTGGAATACTTTTACCCGCCTCGCGCTGCAAGGGGAAAATGGACAAGATTGCAAAAAATTTGGAAACAGGCGACGGAAGGCCGATACCCCTGCGTAGAAGTCACATGATCCGCCACTCACGCGTCATAATTGCGGTCCTTGCCCTGCTTTCTGCCTGTGCTTTTTCTCCGGCAGCCCAAGCTCATGACGGGCCGCATGGTCCCACCATGATGGCCCAGGTCGAGCGCGCCGTCATGGTGGGGCTTCAAGTGAACATACGGCTTATCCTCACGGGGTTGGGTGGTCCGTTGGTCCTGCAGGCAATGTACGTTCCTGGCGCAACCGTACAGTTTGAAGCACCGGTTGCCGTCAATTTCGCGGAGGATGTTCCAGCGCGCGCAACCGTGACGTTCACCACGCCGCCTCCGGCCAGCTTTATCCTGTTTCTGGACTTCGGCGTTGCGGGGCAAGGCGCGGTCACCGTCATTCCGTCACCTGTTTAGAACTGGCTCAACAGAAAGGATCCCCGATGCCCCTCAGCTTGTCCGCAGCCAAATCACTGATACTGGCCTTTGCGATTGTCCTGGGCTGTGCTGCCTCAGGCGACGCAGAGCCGCAACTGAGGCATCATGTAAATGCCGGGACTGAGGTGATCGGTGGCGTTCTTTTCACGGCCTCGGCCATTGTGGACACGCAGATCGAAACACAGCGTTAAGTGCGCTGGATCAGGTCCCAGCGGTTGCCAAAGGGATCTCGGAAGACGGCCACGGTTCCGTAGACCTCGTGCCGTGGTTCTTCTTCGAAAGCGATCCCGCGTGACGTCAGCCGTGCATGGTCTTGTGCAAAGTCATCCGAGTGCAGGAACAACCAGACCCGTCCGCCACCTTGGGCGCCGATGCTAGCGATCTGGTTTGCGCCGTCCGCCCGCGCGATGATGATTGACGTCTGCGCACCGGGGGCGCGCACTTCGACCCAGCGTTTGTGGCCCTGATCGATGTCGGCGACCAATTCGAAGCCCAGTGTTCCGCAGAAAAAGTCGAGGCCTGCTTCGTAGTCCGGGACGAGGATGGAGAAGGATTGGATGTGCATATCTATTTCGGGTCTGGCTGTTGGAGGTGTGCGGTTGTGAGACGTCATCTACGTCCGATCCCGGGAGGTCACAATTGTGAGTTAGTGCTCACCAAGCTTCAATCCTGGCATGAACGACGGCACAAGCGATCGCGCATGCGCGGGCTCGATCTCCCAGGAGCACGCAATCTCCCAGGCGAGTGCGGCTTGTTTGATGATCGGTGTCTGTGCATCGGACCAGGTGGCGGTGTCAAAGATAGGGTGATCGCGGCGCGCTTCGTCCCAGTCAATCAACGTCACATTGCCATCCGTGTCAGTTAGTATGTTGTCCGGGTTCAGGTCGCCGTGCACAAGTGTGGTTTCAAGGCCGATTGCCGACCATGCCGCCCTGAGTTGGACAACGAGATCCGGTGGCACTCTGGTCAGATCGATATCTCCCCCTGACTGCTCGATCAGAAGATCGCGGGCGGATACAAACCCGTCGCGTTGAGGTAGGTCAGCGGCAAATCTGTGAAGGCGTGTGATCTTGTCGGCCACAGAATTTGGAGATGTGGGGCTACCTTCGAAGAACGGTTCGCAGGTCCAGCCATCAACCACGAAGGTACCAAGGCTGGACTGAAGAGGTTTCGGTACGTGCAGTCCACAAGCTTCTGCATGCCGTGCGACAGGCAATAGCCACGCGATAGCTGCCTCAGACCGCCGCGTCGACTTGAGCACGTGTTGGCCTACGCGCAGCACGGTGTTGCGGTGTCCGCCGGGCAGGGGGACGGGTGTGCCCGTCAGCCCCCATGCGCCCAGCGGCGGGGTCACTCCAACTCGACCAGCAGGTCCTTGGCGTCGATTTGACCGCCGGCCGAGACGTGCACGGCTTTGACAACCGCGTCGCGTTCGGCGTGAATACCGGTTTCCATTTTCATGGCTTCGATGGTCAGAAGAAGGTCGCCTTCACAAACCTCCTGTCCGGCTGTGACACCGACGCTGGCCACGACACCCGGCATGGGCGCGCCGACATGACCGGCGTTGCCGTCTTCGGCCTTGGGTCGAGAGACTGTTTGCGACTTCACCAGGCGATTTGGCACGCGGATGGTGCGCGGTTGGCCGTTGAGTTCGAAGAACACGCGCACTTCGCCGTCCTCGTTGGTTTCACCCACCGCTTGCAGGCGAATTTCGAGGGTTTTACCAGGGTCGATTTCCGCCGTGATCTCATCGCCGGGATTCATGCCGTAGAAGAACGTCTTGGTTGGGAGGGTTCGAACGGGGCCGTATGTACGGTGACGTCCCATGTAGTCGAGGAACACCTTGGGATACATCAAGTAGCCTGACAGATCCTCGTCATCGATGGCCTTGCCTTCCAGTTGGCCGGAAAGGTCGGTGCGTGTCTCTTCCAGATCGACCGGGGGCACATCTGCGCCTGGGCGGGCTGTGTTGGGTTCTTCGCCTTTGAGTACCTTTTGCTGGATGCCATGCGGGAAGCCGCCCGGAGGCTGGCCCAGGTTGCCGCGCATCATGTCCACGACGCTGTCGGGGAAGGCGACCTCTTTGTCAGGGTCCTCGACCTCGTCACGGGTTAGTCCCTGCGAGACCATCATCAAGGCCATGTCGCCCACCACTTTGGACGACGGTGTGACCTTCACAATGTCGCCAAACATCTGGTTAACATCTGCATAGGTCCGGGCAACTTCGTGCCAGCGTTCTTCAAGACCAAGCGAGCGCGCTTGTGCCTTGAGGTTGGTGAACTGCCCGCCGGGCATTTCGTGAAGGTACACCTCGGAGGAGGGGGCCTGCATGCCGCTTTCAAAGGCCGCGTAGTGGGCGCGCACCGCTTCCCAATAGTCCGAGATGTCGCGCACGGCGTCGATGTTGAGGCCGGTGTCTCTGTCACTGTTTTGCAGAGCTTCGACAACAGTCCCGAGCGTGGCCTGCGAGGTGTTGCCTGACAGCGCGTCCATCGCGCAATCGACCGCGTCTACCCCAGCTTCGGCCGCCGCGAGGATTGTCGCAACGGCCACACCCGCGGTGTCGTGAGTGTGGAAGTGGATGGGCAGACCCACCTCTTGCCTCAGGGCGCGGATCAACTGCTTGGCTGCCGCGGGCTTCAGAAGGCCTGCCATGTCCTTGAGACCGAGCACGTGGGCGCCGGCATCTTTCAACTGGTTGCCCATGTCGACGTAGTATTTCAGGTCATACTTGGCACGGTCCGGGTCCATGATGTCGCCGGTGTAGCAGATCGTGCCTTCGCAGATTTTGTTCTGCTCTTGGACCGCATCCATGGCGACGCGCATGTTTTCGACCCAGTTCAGGCTGTCAAAAACGCGGAAGACGTCTATGCCGGTGTCTGCGGCGACGCGCACAAATTCCTGCACCACGTTGTCAGGGTAGTTGGTGTAGCCCACCCCGTTGGCGCCGCGCAGCAGCATTTGCGTCATTAGGTTGGGCATACGCTCGCGCAGATCGCGCAGGCGCTGCCACGGGCATTCCTGCAAGAAGCGATAGGCCACGTCGAAAGTCGCACCGCCCCAGCATTCCATGGAGAACAGCTGCGGCAGGTTGGCCGCATAGGCAGGCGCCACCTTGATCATGTCATAGCTGCGCATCCGCGTGGCTAGCAGAGACTGGTGCCCATCGCGCATGGTGGTGTCGGTGATCAGCAATTGCTGCTGGGATTTCATCCAGTCGGCAACCGCTTGTGGGCCCTTTTGTTCCAACAGATTGCGGGTGCCCATCTGGTGCGACGGATCAGCCTGCAGTGATGGCGGTTTCGGATCTTTGATATCGGCACGGGGTCGGGGGCGGTCCTTGACCTCCGGGTGCCCGTTCACGGTGATGTCCGCGATGTAGTTCAGCACCTTGGTGCCGCGGTCGCGCCGTTTAGGGAACTGGAACAGCTCGGGCGTCTCGTCGATGAACTTGGTTGTGTATTCGTTCGACAGGAAGGTCGGGTGCTTCAGCAGGTTTTCGACAAAGGCAATGTTTGTTGACACGCCGCGAATACGGAACTCGCGCAGGGCGCGGTCCATGCGGGCGATGGCAATCTCAGGCGTTGGACCCTTGGACGTCACCTTGGTCAGCAGGCTGTCATAGTAGCGGGTGATGACGCCGCCCGCATAGGCCGTGCCACCGTCGAGGCGGATGCCAAGGCCGGTGGCCGAACGGTAGGCGGTGATGCGTCCATAATCGGGGATAAAGTTGTTCTGCGGGTCCTCCGTCGTCACGCGGGTCTGGAGCGCGTGACCCATCAGCTTGATGTCTTTCTGCGAGGCCATGCCAGTGGCTTCATCTATCGGCTTGCCCTCGGCGATCAGGATTTGCGCCCGGACGATGTCGATGCCCGTCACTTCCTCGGTCACGGTGTGTTCGACCTGCACGCGGGGGTTCACTTCGATGAAGTAGAATTTGTCGGTTTCCATATCCATCAGGAACTCGACCGTGCCCGCGCATTCATAGTTCACGTGCTTACAGATCTTGTAGCCCAGATCGCAGATCTCGGCGCGTTGTTTGTCGGTCAGGTAGGGGGCAGGCGCGCGCTCCACGACCTTCTGGTTGCGGCGCTGGACCGAGCAGTCGCGTTCAAACAGGTGATACATGCCGCCATGCTTGTCGCCCAGGATTTGCACTTCGACGTGGCGGGCGCGGGTGATCATCTTTTCCAGATAGCCCTCGCCGTTGCCAAAGGCCGCTTCGGCCTCGCGGCGGCCTTCGAGCACCTTTTCCTCGACCTCATCCTCACCCATGATCGGGCGCATGCCACGCCCGCCGCCGCCCCAAGAGGCTTTGAGCATCAGGGGGTAGCCGATCTCTTTCGCTTCCTTGCGGATCGCGTCCATGTCGTCGCCCAACACTTCGGTGGCTGGGATGACAGGCACGCCAGCGGCAATGGCCACCTTGCGGGCGCTGGCCTTGTCGCCTAGGGCGCGCATGGTTTCGGACTTGGGACCGATGAAGGTGATGCCGTTTTTCTCGCAGGCATCTACAAAGTCGGGGTTTTCGGACAGAAGCCCGTAGCCCGGGTGAATGGCATCCGCACCACTTTCGCGAGCCACGCGGATCATTTCGTCAATGCTTAGATAGGCGGCGACGGGGCCAAGCCCTTCACCGATGCGGTAGGCTTCATCCGCCTTGAAGCGGTGCAGGCCAAGCTTGTCTTCCTCGGCAAAGACGGCGACCGTCTTTTTCCCCATTTCGTTCGCGGCGCGCATGATGCGGATGGCGATCTCACCGCGGTTGGCGATGAGAATCTTTTGGAAATCGGGCATGGTCGCTCCCCCCGGGGCCGTATTTTGCAGTCGCGGCATTCTCTATGATGTTTACGTGACGCAAACAATACGTGGTTGTGGGTAGATGGCTCTGCAGGAGAAAAGGTGCCCGGTGGATGACCGGCTGTGGTGTCTGGGTGGTCAGTCAATACTTACCTGATGCCGAGCGAGTGTCGGCGCTAGGCGTGTTCAAATGGTTTTGGGAGGTCCTGCAGCGTCCGCGCTCCAAGTTGACCCATATTGGCCTTCAAGTCTTCGGACAGGATATGGCTGAGATGATCGATGCCATCCGGTCCCAGTGCCGCGAGTGCGTAGTGCCAAGCGCGACCCAGCATGACGAAGTTCGCCCCGGATGCCATAGCCCTCAGGATGTCCAGTCCACCCTCGACTCCGCTGTCGAAGATGATGGGTAACCGCGTGGCGCGCCGGACGGCGGGTAGAACTTCGATTGTTGCGGGGGCCGCATCAAACTGACGGCCCGCGTGGTTCGACACCCAGATGGCATCGACGCCCAGACCTTCGAGCTTTTCTGCATCCGTGCCCCGCATCACACCTTTGACGACGAAGGGTCCGTCCCAAGCATCGCGCAGCCAGGATACATAATCCCAATCCGGTGATGTACGCAGAAGGTATCCGACATGGGCCGTGACGGGCAGGTTCTTGGTTGCCGCTGTCGCGTAGGCGTCCAGCATCCGCATGTGTGGCATGCCTTTGCGCGCCATCGCCAAGGCCCATGCAGGTCGTAGGGCCACCTGCGCCATGAGGCGTGGGGTCAGACGGGGTGGGTTGGTGATGCCGGAACGTGTTTGCCGTTCGCGCCGGGACGCGACGGGTACATCGACGGTCAGCACCAGTGTCTTGAATCCGGCGGTGCGGGCGCGGTCCAGCATGTCCTTGCGGATGCCCTCATCGCGGGGTGGGTACATCTGGAACCAGGCATCCTCGCCCAAAACCGGGGCGACATCCTCGGGCGAGGCGGCCGCCACTGTGGACAGGGCGTAGGGGATTCCCAGGCGCGCTGCGCCTTGCGCCAAGTGGCGTTCGGCGTCGGGCCACATCAGTCCGGACATGCCAACCGGAGCGATGCCAAAGGGCAACGCGCGCTGCTTTCCCAACAGGTTCGTGGACAGGTTAGCTTCGAATTCGCCGTGCAGAATGGAGGGCAACAACCCCACGCGATCAAGCGCTGTGCGATTGCGGCGGCGCGTTGCCTCATCGCCAGTTCCGCTGTCCAGATACTCCCAAACGAATTTCGGGATTCGCTGGCGTGCGCGGTCGCGCAGATCGCTGAGGGCGGGATAGCGGCTGTTCAGATCCATGCGCGGGACTATGGAGATGGGGGCGCAGGGCTGCAAGCCGTTGAATTTGCGAACGCTCTGCCTGTTGGACTCTCCAAACTGCGGTTTCGAAAAGGGCAAAAGGGTGCGGAACATCGCGTGAACATCAGTCTTTTCCTTTGAACGCTGGCGCGATACATTGCGGCATGAGCAGCTTTGATGAATTTGACGCCTTTGAAGGTGCATCCCTGTCCGCACGTGCCATGGCAGCGCGCCCGCAACCGTACCTGGATGATCTGAATCCCGCTCAACGCGAGGCGGTCGAGCAACTGGATGGGCCGGTGCTGATGCTTGCGGGCGCGGGTACGGGCAAGACCCGAGCGCTGACCGCGCGGATCGTGCACTTGCTGAACACGGGCAGGGCGCGTCCGAACGAGATTCTGGCCGTCACCTTTACCAACAAAGCCGCACGCGAGATGAAGAACCGCGTGGGGCAGATGCTGGGGCAGCCGATCGAAGGTATGCCTTGGATGGGTACCTTTCACGCCATCTGCGTGAAGCTGCTGCGCCGCCATGCCGAGCTTGTGGGCCTCAAGAGCAATTTCACCATTCTGGATACGGACGACCAGATCCGCCTTTTGAAACAACTTGTTCAGGCGGCCAACATCGATGACAAGCGCTGGCCCGCGCGGCAGCTGGCCAGCATCATTGATGGGTGGAAGAACCGGGCGTTGACACCCGACAAGGTTCCTGCAGCGGATGCCGGGGCCTACAATCACAAGGGCGTTGATCTTTATGCGCAATACCAGCGCCGTCTGATCGAACTGAATGCCTGCGACTTTGGGGACCTGCTGTTGCACATGGTCACTATTTTTCAAGCGCATCCGGATGTGCTGCAACAGTATCAGCGGTGGTTTGCATTCATCCTCGTGGACGAATACCAGGATACCAACGTTGCGCAATATCTGTGGCTTAGGTTGCTGGCACAGGGGCACAAGAACATCTGTTGTGTGGGCGATGACGACCAGTCGATCTATGGCTGGCGCGGGGCCGAGGTGGGCAACATCCTAAGGTTTGAAAAGGATTTTCCGGGCGCGCATGTGGTGCGGCTGGAACAGAACTATCGGTCGACCCCGCATATTCTGGCGGCGGCCTCGGGTGTCATTGACGGCAACGAAGATCGTCTGGGTAAGACGCTGTGGACCGACAAGAACGAGGGCGAGAAGGTGCGCCTGATCGGCCATTGGGACGGCGAGGAAGAAGCGCGCTGGATCGGGGAAGAGATCGAGGCGGCGCAGAGCGGCACACGAGGTGTGCGGTCTATGTCACTGGAAGACATGGCTATTCTGGTACGTGCTTCGCATCAGATGCGCGCTTTTGAAGATCGGTTCCTGACCATCGGATTACCGTATCGGGTCATTGGCGGGCCACGCTTTTACGAGCGGATGGAGATCCGGGATGCGATGGCCTATTTCCGCGTTGTCGTATCGCCCGACGATGAACTGGCGTTTGAGCGGATCGTGAACACACCCAAGCGGGGCTTGGGGGACAAGGCGCAGCAGACCATCCAGATCACGGCGCGGGCCAACGGGGTGTCATTGGTTGAAGGCGCGCGGCTGGCGGTTGATCAGGGTTTGATTAAAGGAAAGGGTGGCAAGGAGTTAGGCGCGCTTGTCGATGGAATTGCGCGCTGGAACTCCAAGCTGCGTGGACCGCGCATTGAAGTGGCGCAAGATGACTCTGTGATTGATGAGGGTGTGGCGCCGTTGCGTGTCGAATACGGTCCACCGCCGGTGAGCCATATCGAGTTGGCAGAGATCATCTTGGACGAGTCGGGCTATACCGCGCATTGGCAGAACGACAAAACCCCCGAGGCGCCGGGGCGGTTGGAGAACTTGAAGGAGCTTGTGAAAGCTCTTGAATCCTTTGAAAATTTGCAAGGGTTTCTCGAGCACGTTTCGCTGGTCATGGACAATGCCAGCGAGGATGCCGAGGCCAAGGTTTCGATCATGACCCTGCACGCTGCCAAGGGTCTGGAGTTCCCGCAGGTGTTCCTGCCAGGCTGGGAAGATGGGCTGTTTCCATCGCAGCGGTCGATGGATGAAAGCGGGATCAAGGGGCTCGAAGAGGAACGGCGCTTGGCCTACGTGGGCATCACGCGGGCGGAGGAGGTGTGTACGATTTCCTTTGCTTCGAACAGGCGGGTGTTTGGACAATGGCAATCATCCATGCCGTCGCGCTTTGTTGATGAGCTGCCCGAGGAACATGTGGATGTGCTGACGCCCCCGGGCCTATACGGGGGCGGGTTTGGTGCTGCGGCCCCGAATATGGGGGGTGAGTCGCGGTTGCACCAAGCGGCGGCTGAAGCGAATGTTTACAACTCGCCCGGCTGGAAACGGTTGCAGGCGCGCGCCGGCGAGCGACCCATGAGCCAGCCCAAGGAGAGCCGGAACACAGTGATCGACCTGAATGCGGTGTCGGCCTTCACGGTTGGTGAGCGGGTGTTTCACCAGAAGTTCGGATACGGTGCAATCATCGGGATTGAGGGTGATAAGCTGGAAGTCGACTTTGAAAAGGCGGGAACGAAGAAGGTGGTCTCGCGCTTTGTGTCAGGGACGGATGACATTCCGTTTTGAGGTCACCGAGCAGTGCGGTTAACGCATCGTACTGCCCTTTCAAATTTGTATACTGCGCGTTTTGCTGCGCCGAACCGCGCTAACGATCCGCTCACTTTGGCTGGGCATTTACGTTTGCGCGGCGGGCTTAACTGTTTGTAGGGCTTTGCCGTCGGGCGGCTCTGTTTGCTGACGCAAAGGCGCCCGCCCGCCGACCCGGTGTACGGCCACGGAGGGCAGCTTGTCGGGGTTGCGCATCGTATACATCCAGCAGATTTGACCTTGGCTGTTCAGGGCCACCGTGAAGAGTGTTTGGGCCAGACCGTTTTCGGTCATCAGCAGTGCTGGGTGGCCGTTCGCAGTGACCGGGGTGGGTACGAGGGTACCGGCGTGTTTCAGCGTGACTGTATGTGAGACCAGAACGATATCATCCGGGCCGATGAGCGGGCGGCGGGCGGCGCGGGCCTTGGCCCCGCCATCCGAGATGGCAACAGCATCCTTGGACAGATAGGCCTTGGCAGCGTCGAGATCGTTGCTGACGATGGCGGCGAGAAAGCCGCTGATCTGGGCGGCGCGTTTGCCCGCTGGTTGCGTCAGGTCCGGGGTAGATTGTGCCACGCGGCGGTGGGCGCGGCTGACCAGTTGGCGGCAGGCGGCTTCTGATTTGCCCAGTGTCTGGGCAATGTCGGCATAGGAAGCATCAAACGCCTCGCGCAGGACAAAGGCGGCGCGTTCGTTGGTGGGCAGCGTGTCCATCATCCAGAGCAGGGCCAGTTCGCAATCCTGCGCTTGGGCAAAGCTGTCTTCGGCGGTCGTTTCATCCACAATCAACGGTTCGGGCAGCCATGGGCCAACATAGGATTCCCGACGCGTTTTGGCCCGACGCAGGCTGTCGATGGCCACCCGTGTTGCGGCGGTGCGCAGCCATGCGGCCGGTGTTCGGATGGCGGCATGATCCGCAGCGGCCCATTTAAGCCATGTATCCTGTACTGCGTCTTCGGCGGCGGCCCGTTCGCCCAGCATGCGGTAGCACAGGGCCGTAAGCATCGGCCGCTGTGCTTCGAATTGATCGGTCCACGTCA
>NZ_JBYNDP010000006.1:67242-74460 GCF_059783535.1 Tateyamaria sp.
TAGCACAGGGCCGTAAGCATCGGCCGCTGTGCTTCGAATTGATCGGTCCACGTCATGCAGCGGCCGGTTGGGTGAGCGTGATGGACGTGCCGTTCACATCCAGCCGCTGGCACAGTTTGCCGTGACCCATGCCGCGTTTGAGGACGGGGTAGGTGCGTGAGAAGGCGGCTGCGAAGGAGGCGGCCACGACGGCGCGCGGGCCATGGGCGGTTTCGATGCGCGCGCGCAGTGCATCCAGCGTGTCATCGCCCCGGATGGCGGCCCATGCGAACTGGTAGCCGAGGCCGAAATCACCTGCTGCCTCTGGTGCGCCGTTCAGACTAGCCTGGATATCGGCTGCACGAGCCCCGTAGGCCAGGGCCATGTCCACTGTCAGTTGGGCGCAAGGGCCGCAATCGCCCTCGACCGCTGAGCCGACCATGGCCCCCATCCGGACGTGATGCGCGGATTTTGGGCCGGCATAGGCGCTGACTTTCTGGAACATGGTCATGCGCAACCCTGCGCGCGGGTCGATGTCGATCAGGTCGTGCATGTACTGCGTGTTGTAGTTGAACTGCTTGCCAAAGCGGCGGGCACCGGAATGAAGAAATGCGCGGATCATGAAGTTTGCTCCTTGGGTTGTATTGAGAAAGCGATTGCAAGGCTTGTCCAGACCGGAAGCTGGATGCCCAACAGGTTGACGAGGGCGATCGCGTCAAAGGCAAAGCCGCGGTTGGCCCAAATTGCGAGGTGAAAGAGCGCGTGCAGCGTTGGCCAACCCAGACCCACGAGCAATACGGCGCGGCTCTGCGTTCTGGCGGCATGTAAAATGGCAAGGCCAGCGACCCCAAATGCGAGCGCAATGTCGCGAATGAAGTGAAGGTTAAAAGGCCCCATCCCGGCAACACCGGGTGTGTTGGCGTACCAGGCCTGAGGTTGCGTCCACATGAAGACGCTCGAGACCACGTAGTAGCCCCCGATAACCCAGAGAATCCGCAGCATGCAATCATGTCCTTGCTGTTGTCATATGTATGACGAAGCAGGCTGAGCGCTTGTGACACGCCGGTGAGTATTTCGGGAGAATTCTTAAAAAAAAGCGGCGGTCCCCAGGGAGGAGGGGGCCGCCGCCTTCGTCATGCCATCCGGTCAGGGAGGAGGAGGACCGGGCTGGCAATCTCTGCACCATCTGGTGCGGTGTTCGTGCGACGACATTCGGGAGGAGGTGAATGCCGCCGCTCTTGCAACATCGCGTCGGTCAGGGAGGAGGAGGACCGAAAGTGCGACGTATTGCGGTGTTAAAGTGCGGCGACGCCAGGGAGGAGGAGGGCGCCGCCGCCAATTTCAGATGCCCCAGGGAGGAGGAGGGGGCGATCTGATCCTTGTGTTTCTGTGTTACGCTGCGAGGTCGTTCGCGGATTCCCAAGCAACACGCTTCAGCTCAGACCGGTGAAGGCCCAGATCGGCCAGTTCGCGGTTGGACAATGCGTTCAACTCGGTGAACGTAGTGCGGAAGATGCGCTGTTTTGCGCGACGCTCTGCAGCGGCTTCAAACACGCGGGCAACCGTGCCGAGGACACGTTCCACGAGGTCGCTGCGCTGTGCTACATCATTGTAATAGGCCATGTTCTTTGCCTCATGCTCATTTCGTTGACCTGAATATAAGCCAATGCTGCGAGTGCACAATGCACACCAATTCAATGCTGCTATGCAGCAATTGCATGGGGTTTTGGTCCAAAGCCTGAGCAACGTGCACAAGGATGCAGCGTTTCGGTCAGTGCCGTTTTCAAGCTCTTGTAAGACGCGAAAATTATGCCATTTCTTTCACCATAAAGCGGGGAAATCGAGCATGGCTGTCACGAAACAAAATGTTATGGACGCGCTGGTGCGCGTGGGGATGCCGGATGGAGGTGACCTGGTCAGCCGGGATTTGATTCGAGCGGTACAGGTGCAGGGCGATGCCGTGCAGTTTGTGATTGAGGCGCCGACACCTGAGCTGGCGGCCAAGATGGAGCCCGTTCGAGCGGCCGCCGAAGCGGCGGTGCGGGCGCTGGAGGCTGTAGGTGAGGTGCGTGTCGCCCTGACGGCGCATGGTCCGGCCAAGAAACCTGCGCCGCCCAGTCTGAAGATTGGGGGGCATCCCAAGCCGCAGGACGGCCCCACGAAGCCCACCGGCGTGAAACGCATTCTTGCCATTGGGTCGGGCAAGGGCGGCGTGGGCAAGTCCACCGTATCGTCGAACCTTGCCGTAGCGCTCGCCAGACAAGGTCGCAAAGTCGGGCTGCTTGATGCAGATATATATGGTCCATCCCAGCCCCGCATGATGGGGGTGAACAAGCGCCCAGCCTCGCCCGATGGTAAGACTATTATACCTCTGCACGCTCATGGTGTGACGCTGATGTCCATCGGGTTCATGATGGAAGAGGGCAAGGCCGTGGTGTGGCGCGGTCCCATGCTGATGGGCGCATTGCAGCAAATGCTGGGTCAGGTGGAATGGGGCGAGTTGGATGTTTTGCTTGTTGACTTGCCGCCGGGCACCGGTGACGTGCAGCTGACACTGTGTACGAAATCCGAACTTTCAGGTGCGATTGTTGTATCGACACCGCAGGATGTGGCGTTGATCGATGCGCGCAAGGCGCTGGACATGTTTGCGACGCTGAAAACGCCCGTGCTGGGCCTGATCGAGAACATGTCGATGTTTGTATGCCCAGATTGTGGTTCGGAGCATCAGATTTTTGGTCAAGGCGGTGTCACTGCTGAGGCGCAGAAGCTGGGTATTCCGCTACTTGGTGCGCTGCCGATTGATCTTGAAACCCGGCTGGCCGGCGATGGGGGAACACCTGTGGCCGTTGGCGACAGCCCAATGGCCCAGGCCTATGCGCGCATTGCCGAAGGGTTGATCAAGGGTGGGATGGCCTGAGCCGGGAGGTTCAGATCTCGCGCCCTTCGACCGCGATACCGTATAGAGTTGTCAGGATGCTTGCGCTGACCAGCGCGAACAGGACCGAGGTGATCACGCTGACCACGCCAAGGATGTAGGGCGCGGGAAGAACGCTGATCGCGAGGTTTAGTACAAAGTCCACCACGCCAAGGATGATAGTCAGCCCGATGATCGCACCCGAGAGCGGGCGAGACGCGGCCCAGCTTTCGGTCAACTTCATGTCTTTCCCGATCGTGCAGGCTGGCAGGATCAGGCTGAGCCGCAACAATACCCAGCCTAGAATGGCGAAGAGCGGGATCGCCACCAGGTTTGTCAAAATCTCATTTCCCGCCGAGGCGACAACGCCCAAGGGCACAAAGAGAGGGATGGCTGCGATGCCAACGATGATGCCCAGCAGCAGGCTGCGCCCAAAATAGCCCAGCACGACGCCCGCACCTGGTGTGAAGCCGCCATCGCGTTGCCCTTCTGGCAGAAGGACATAGCGGTGCCATGCAGCAACCATCATGATGTAGCCCACGGCCATGACAAGGACTGCCAGAACGGCGGACCCTGCCTTGGAGTATGCATCCGGGCTGAGCGTGTCTGTTTCGTTCGCGAGCATCATTGTACCGAACATGTTTGGCGCCAACATCAGAAAGAGGACGACCGACAGCGCGACAAGGCCGACGCCCACATAGGTGGCGCGCAGCGTGGCGCCCAGATCATGGAAAACCATGGTGAAGGCATGGGTAAAGATGCGAACAGCGTCGGACATGTGTGCTCCTGTTTCGGATGTCAGCAGCGTGTTGCCGTGTTGTACGAGGTCGCGCAAGGGATTTCATGGGCAGTAGCCGGGTACAGCGCCATGATCATGGGAATTCATGGTCAATTAGCGCCAAAAGTGGTGTGATTCGAATCAAATTCGTTTTCCTATGCAGTTTGTTGTTAGAACAAAATGCAAACATGGCTATTTGGCGTGTCTGCAGCAAAAGTTTTTTGGGAATTTGTGGGAGGCATAATGCTGATTGGCGGATATCTATATGTTGTGTTTTTGTTTATTTGCGTAACATTATGTACGTAAATCTCTGCCGATTTTAAGCTGTATTGCTCTGTTTTCCCATATATATAGAAGAGTAGCTCTGCCTTGGTGTCGTAAAAAACCATTGCGTACCATGTTTTCCCACGTCATACCTAATCACATCAGATGAGAACGAGCACGGGGCACAAAACGACCCCAAGCAAAAAACAAAACTCTAGCAGGTTTCATACAGGCACCTCGCTTTCATCAGACCAGAGATCCGGCGCGCGAGCGAGCAGACATCCCCCCAGGTGGCGCGCGCAGCTGGACATCCCGCGAGGCGGGACGAGGGCGGCGGGTTGATCAGTGGCAGCAGATCAACCCGCCGTTTCATTTTCGTCCCAGAGGGGCGACGCAAAATCAAGGGCCCCGAAAAGAGGGCGCAGTTGACTGGGGAATGAATTTGAAGCGCTGGGGCGCGGAAACGAAATAGGGACGGGCCAACACAGTGGCACGAAGGTTCAGAGGCGAAAGCGACCACAAGGTGGACGCAAAGGGGCGGGTGTCTATCCCGGCCTCGTTTCGTCGTGTGATCGAAGCCTGTGACCCCGACTGGACCGAAGGCCTCCCACCCCGCATCATCATTGTCTACGGCGGCGCGACGCGTGATTACCTTGAGGGCTTCACGGTCGAGGCCATGGACGAAGTAGACGAGAAGATTTCGAAATTCCCGCGCGGTTCAGCCAAGCGGAAGGCGATGGAGCGTCTGTATAGCGCGCAATCCATCGAGGCAGTTGTGGATGATACCGGCCGCATCGTTTTGCCTGCCAAGTTGCGCGAGAAGATCGGGCTGGATGGCATGGCGCGCTTTGTATCCTCGGGCGACACGTTCGAGATCTGGCAGCCCGATGCCTATGACGAAAGTATCGCGGCGCTGGATGACGAAGGCTTCGATCCTGATCTGGACCCGTCAGCCTATCTAGACGGGGATATGGAGTAAGGAATGGCTGGGGGGCCACATATTCCGGTTCTGATCGACGCGATCCTGCGGGAATGCGCGCCCATTCATGGCACATGGCTTGATGGCACCTTTGGTGCGGGCGGCTATACGCGCGCCTTGCTGGAGGCCGGGGCTGAGCAGGTGATTGCGGTGGATCGTGATCCCTTGGCCTTTGAATTGGCCGGTGAGTGGGTGGAAGCCTATGGCGAGCGGATCGTGATGCAACCCGGCGTGTTTTCCAGGTTGGATGAATACGGGCAGGGTCTGGACGGAGTTGTCCTCGACCTGGGCGTGTCGTCTATGCAGTTGGACCGTGCTGAGCGTGGTTTTTCCTTCATGCAGGACGGGCCGCTCGATATGCGCATGTCGCAGGACGGGCCGTCTGCCGCTGATATTGTCAATGAAGCCGATGAGGGCGTGCTGGCGGACATCCTGTTTCAGTACGGCGAAGAGCGTGCGTCCCGTCGGATTGCGCGGGCCATCATCACGGCACGACCTATCACTACGACGCTGGAGTTGGTGGGCGTGATTGAGAAATGCTTGCCACGTCCAAAACCCGGTCAGTCACACCCCGCGACCCGTAGCTTTCAGGCGCTGCGCATTGCTGTGAACAACGAATACGATGAGCTGTATCAGGGGCTTATGGCGGCTGAGCGGGCGTTGAAGCCCGGTGGGAAGCTGGCCGTTGTGACCTTCCATTCGGTCGAGGACCGGATGGTCAAACGTTTCATGACGGCACGGGGTGGGCGGCAGTCCAACCCCAATCGTTACGCGCCCGAGGTGGAGGCTGCACCGGCTCAGTTCGAATTGAAGACTCGCAAGGCCATTGGACCCGACAAGGACGAGTTGGAGATGAACCCGCGCAGCCGGTCGGCCAAGCTGCGGGTGGCGGTGCGTACGGACGCGCCTCCCGGAGAGATTGACGCTAAGAGTATTGGTATGCCGCAGGTCAGGGGGGCCATCTGATGCGCACGGTTTTGTATATTTTGACGACATTGGCCGTGATCGGCCTTGCCTTCTGGGCCTATCGCGAGAATTACGCGACGCAGGAAGCGCTGTCGAAGACGGACCGACTGCATCGTGACATTCGCATGGCGCATTCGCGGCTGGCCGTTCTCAAGGCGGAGTGGGCCTATCTGAACCGCCCGGACCGGTTGCGCGATCTGGCTGACATCAACTTTGACCGGTTGGGCCTGTTGCCGTTCCGCCCTGACCAGTTTGGCCATGTGGACGAGGTGGCCTATCCCGCGCCGCCACAGCTTGTCATCGACAATGCGGTTGAAGTGTTCGGTGAGTTGCCCAGCGATGGAGAGCAGCCATGACCCGCACCCCTTTGCGCCCATTGGCCCGTATTCTGCCCGCCCGCGCTGCCGGTGAAAGCACCGAAGCCATCGAACGTGAAAACCTGCGTGCCCGTCACGAGGAAATGCGCGACCGCTCGCGCCAGCGTGCCGAAGGGCGTTTGCTGGTGTTGGGCCTGTTCTTTTTCTGCGCCTTCATGACGGTAGCTGTGCGAATGGGAATGCTCGCCACATCGGAGCCGGTTGAGCCCCGCGCGAGTGCTCAGGGCGCTGCGATTTCGGCGGCCCGCGCGGATATCGTTGACCGTCAGGGCCGTTTGCTGGCCACGAATTTCGAGACCCATGCGCTTTATGCCCAGCCGCCGCAGATGGTGGACCCGGCAGCGGCGGCCAAGCAGTTGGCCGAGATTTTTCCCGATCTGAAAGAAGAGGAGCTGCTGAAGGATTTCACCGGCAAGCGTAAGTTCCTGTGGATTCGCAAGAAAATCAGCCCCGAGCAGATGCAGCTTGTGCATGAGATCGGTGATCCCGGTCTGCTGTTTGGTCCGCGCGATATGCGTCTTTATCCGAATGGAACCCTTGCCGCCCATGTTCTGGGTGGGGCCAGCTTTGGCAAGGAAGGTGTGAGCGCCGCGGAGGTCATCGGCGTTGCGGGTGTTGAGAAGCAGTTTGATGATTATCTGCGCGATCCGGCAAACGGCCAGAAGCCGCTGCAGCTGTCGCTGGATCTGACCATTCAGGCCGCCGCCGAGCGTGTCCTGTATGGCGGTATGCGGTTGATGAACGCCAAGGGCGCCACATCCGTGCTGATGGATGTGAAGACAGGCGAGGTGATCTCGGTCGTGTCGTTGCCGACATTTGATCCCAACAACCGGCCGCGACCGGCAACCAAAGGGGACCAGTCGGACAGCCCGCTGTTCAACCGGTCTGTGCAGGGGGTGTACGAGCTGGGGTCGGCCTTCAAGATTTTCACTGCTGCGCAGGCGGTTGATCTGGGGCTGGT
>NZ_JBYNDP010000006.1:74560-76812 GCF_059783535.1 Tateyamaria sp.
GATGACAAGGTTATTGCGACCTTTGCCACCATGTTCCCGGCCCATGATCCCAAATACGTGCTGGTCGTGACATTGGATGAACCGGTCGAGACCTCGGGGGACAAGCCGCGTCGCACAGCGGGCTGGACCGCCGTTCCTGTCGCCGCCGAAATGATTGGCCGGATCGCGCCCCTTCTGGGTCTGCGCCCAAGCGTTGAACCTGTCACCCTCGCTGATATAACGCTGACCAGCAGCAACTGAGGTGCGCATCGCACCCAAACCATAGGGCCGAGACATGGGCGCGCAGGCACGATCACTTTCATCGCTGGGCCTGACCGCCCGGGGTGGGGCCAATCCCGACATCACAGGCATTGCCGTGGACAGCCGCGAGGTGACGGACGGGTTCCTGTTCGCCGCCATGCCGGGCAGCCGCGTGCACGGGGCGGAGTTCATCCAATACGCGGTTCGCATGGGCGCGGCCGCCGTTCTGACCGATGCCGAAGGGGCCAAACTGGCCGCTGATTGGCTGGACAATGTGGCCGTCGTTGTCACCGATGCCCCGCGCGAGGCGCTCAGCCGGACCGCTGCCCTGTGGTTTGGTGGTCAACCTCCTGCGATGGTCGCTGTCACGGGGACCAATGGTAAAACATCCGTGGCGACCTTTGTGCGTCAAATCTGGATCGAGATGGACTTGCCCGCCGTGAACCTGGGCACAACAGGGGTGGAGGGCGCGTGGACCGCTCCATTGGCTCATACAACGCCCGAGCCGATCACACTGCACCGCACCCTGGCTGAGGCGAAGGCTAATGGGATTACCCATGCTGCGATGGAGGCTTCGTCGCATGGTCTGGACCAGCGCAGGCTGGATGGTGTGACGCTGAAAGCGGCTGGGTTCACGAACTTTACCCAGGATCATCTGGACTACCACCACACATTCGAAGCCTATTTTGACGCCAAGGCGGGTCTGTTTGCACGTGTGCTGCCCGAGGACGGGGTGGCGGTGATCAACATGGATGATGCACGTGGCGTGGACATGGCCGCCATTGCACGGGCGCGGGGGCAAACCGTGATGGCCGTGGGCCGGGATGGCGGCGATCTGCGCCTGAGCGCGCAGCGGTTCGATGCCACGGGGCAGGATGTGCGATTTGAATACGAGGGCAAGGCGTATACCGCGCGTCTGCCCCTGATCGGAGGTTTTCAGGCCGACAATGTGATGCTGGCCTGTGGGCTGGTCATCGCCTGCGGGGCAGAACCTGCGCGAGTGTTCGAGACGTTGCCCCATCTTGGCACCGTCCGGGGGCGTATGCAGTTGGCCGCCACGCGCGAAAATGGCGCGGCGGTGTTCGTGGATTACTCTCATACGCCGGATGCGGTGGCCACAGCCCTCAAAGCGATGCGCCCGCATGTGATGGGGCGGTTGATTGCCGTTGTCGGGGCCGGTGGGGATCGAGATGCGGGTAAGCGTCCGTTGATGGGGCAGGCAGCAGCGGAGAATGCCGACATCGTCTTTGTCACCGATGACAACCCGCGCAGCGAAGACCCCGCACTGATCCGTGCGGCAGTCATGGAAGGCTGTCCGGATGCCACCGAAGTGGGTGATCGCGCCGAAGCGATCCTGCGCGCTGTCGATGCGCTTGGGCCTGGTGACGCGCTGCTGATCGCGGGCAAGGGGCACGAGACAGGCCAGATCGTGGGCGATGATGTGTTGCCCTTTGACGATGTGGAACAAGCAAGTGTGGCCGTGGCCGCCTTGGAAGGACGGTTGACATGACGCTTTGGACCGCAGCCGAGGCGGCCGCCGCCACGGGTGGGCGCGCCACGACGGAGTGGGTGGCGACCGGTGTGTCAATCGACACCCGCACGATTCAGCCCGGCGATATCTTTGTGGCCCTCAAGGCGGCACGGGACGGGCATGATTTTGTGGCCCAGGCGCTTGAAAAGGGCGCAGCCGCGGCGCTGGTGACCCATGTGCCGGACGGAGTGGCCGAAGATGCGCCCTTGCTGATCGTAGATGATGTTCTGGAAGGTTTGGAAGCGCTGGGTATCGCGGCCCGTGCCCGCACGAAGGCCCGCGTCGTCGCGATTACCGGGTCGGTCGGCAAGACCTCGACCAAGGAAATGCTGCGCGCCATCCTGTCGGATCAGGGGCGCACGCACGCCTCTGTCGCCAGCTACAACAACCATTGGGGCGTGCCGTTGACGCTGGCGCGGATGCAGAAGGATACGGAGTATGCGGTGATCGAGATCGGGATGAACCATCCCGGCGAGATTGC
>NZ_JBYNDP010000107.1:0-13093 GCF_059783535.1 Tateyamaria sp.
ACAAGCCGTTCGATCTGGGTGATGTGGACATCAGCCGGATGCAACCGTTCCAAGGCAACAAGACCTATCTGGCCGAACGGTCGACCGAAACGCTGGGCTTGCTTTACGCAGATCACTTCCCTTTCCGTCAGAAGGCAACAGCTCGTGGCATCCGCCGCTCGCCCTTTCACGGGCATCTGATGGAACGCGGCGCCGTCATGGGCGAATTCGCCGGATGGGAGCGCGCCAACTGGATAGCGCGCGCGGGCCAGACGCCGGAATATGAATACAGCTGGAACCGCCAGAACTTCTTTGACAACGTACGCGAAGAGCACATGGCCATCCGCCAGAACGTAGGCATGTATGACATGTCTTCCTTTGGCAAAATCCGTGTCGAGGGACGCGACGCCGAGGCGTTCATGAATTATGTGGGCGGCGGTAACTATTCGGTGCCGAATGGTAAGATCGTCTATACCCAATTCCTGAACAATCGCGGCGGGGTCGAGGCGGATGTGACCGTCACACGACTGACCGAGACGGCGTATCTGGTGGTAACTCCGGCGGCAACGCGGTTGGCAGACCAAACGTGGATGGAACGTCACGTGGGCGACTTCAACGTGGTGATCACCGACGTCACCCCGGGCGAAGGTGTCCTGGCCGTCATGGGCCCGCGCTCGCGTGAGTTGTTGAATGCCGTGTCGCCCGCGGACCTGTCGAATGATACGAACCCGTTCGGCACCGCGCAGCAGATCGAGATCGGCATGGGCCTCGCCCGTATTCACCGGGTGACTTACGTGGGCGAGTTGGGCTGGGAGGTTTATGTGTCCTCCGACATGGCGGGTCACGTGTTTGAAACGCTCTATGACGCGGGTCAGGACATGGGTCTGAAGCTGTGCGGTATGCACATGATGGATACCTGCCGGATCGAGAAAGGCTTCCGCCACTTTGGTCATGACATCACCTGCGAAGATCACGTGATGGAAGCGGGCCTTGGCTTTGCCGTGAAGAAGGACAAGCCGTCCTTCATCGGGCGTGACGCGGTGCTGCGCAAGCAGGACGAGGGGCTGGAAAACCGGATGTTGCAGTTCAAGTTGACCGATCCCGAGCCGCTGCTTTATCACAACGAGCCGATTGTGCGGGATGGCGAGATCGTGGGTTACCTGACCTCGGGTGCGTACGGGCACCATCTGGGCGGGGCCATGGGCCTTGGATATGTGCCGTGCAAGGGCGAAGCCGCAGCGGATGTTCTGGCTTCGACCTACGAGATCGACGTGGCTGGCACGCGTGTGCGGGCAGAGGCGTCGCTGAAGCCGATGTACGACCCGAAATCCGAGCGCGTGAAGGCGTGACGCGGCCCTGAACCGATGCTAGGGGTGGACCCGAAAGGACCACCCCCATGACACAACCGACCGGTGACACGCCCCAAGGGCTTGGCTTTGCCATTTCCGCCTATTTCCTGTGGGGGTTTCTGCCGCTTTATATGAAGATGTTGAGCCATATCGGTCCTGCCGAGGTGGTCGCACATCGCATCATCTGGTCGGTTCCGATTGCTGCCGTTCTACTGATCGCATTGCGGCGCACAGGCGATCTGATGGCTGCACTGCGTAACCCGCGTATGCTGGCCATGGGGTGCGTAACTGCTGCGCTGATCACGGTGAACTGGGGTATCTACGTTTGGGCGATCACCAGGGGTCACGCCCTGGACGCGGCCCTGGGCTATTACATCAATCCACTGTTTTCGGTGGCACTCGGGGCCGTGTTGCTGCGAGAACGTCTGACGAGTGCGCAACTCGTGGCCATTGGCCTCGCGGCCTGTGCTGTGGCCGTTTTGACCATATCGGCCGGGGTCGTGCCTTGGGCCGCACTGGGATTGACTGTCTCTTGGGGTTTCTACGCGCTTGCAAAAAAACAGCTGCCGATTGGACCGAACCAGGGCTTCTTGCTGGAAGTTCTGATCCTGCTGGTTCCTGCGCTGGCCTACATCATATGGCTGGGGGCGACCGGGCAGGGACAATTCCTGATTGGCGACACGGGCACCAACTGGCTCTTGCTGGGCTGCGGCGCGGTTACGGCCATCCCGTTGATCCTCTATGCAAATGGTGCCAAGGGGCTTCGACTGACCACTATTGCGATCCTGCAATACATCGCGCCAACAATGATCTTTTTGTGCGCGGTGCTGGTGTTCAAAGAACCGTTTGGACAGGCCCGCATGATCGCGTTTCCGATGATCTGGGCGGCTCTGGTGATCTACTCGACCTCCATGATCCGTCAGATGCGGGCAGCGGCCTAAGACCCTTCGAACCAGTCGCGGGCAAGGGTCGTCCAGCCGCGCGGCATTCCATGACCGCCGTCATGTTCGCAGAACTTGATCGCGCCATCGGAGCAGCTTGCATTCCAATCGCGGCAGCGGAAACGGTCACCGATTTCAATCGTGTCCGGGTGTGTGCGACACTGATTACTGGTGCGCGCCAGCGCGAGGCTGTCCCAGAGGCTACCCTGATGCCAGTCGCGGATCGCGCGACCTTCGAACGGGACCTGGTTGTCCGCAAAGCCGTGGATTTGCAGAAACCGAACTGGCGTGGTTGGGCAGCCCGCTGTGTCGTTGGGTTCGCGCAAGGCTCCGGAAATTGAGGTGAAGCCAGCAAACTGATCCGCCACTTTGCAGGCCATCAACCATGCCATTGACCCACCAGCAGAAAATCCGGCGACATAGATGCGGTTGGGGTCGATGGAGGCTTTGGTCTTGGCGTCTTCAATCACGCCGAGTGTGAAGGCAATGTCGTCTCGCGCGCTACCATCACGACCTGGCCAGAAGCGTGTTTCACGTCCCGGGATTTGTTGACCATTGGGGGCGATCACAACGTATCCCTCATCTGCAAAATCCGACTTGATCCCGCCGCGAAAGATCATTTGCCCGGTGGCGTTGTGGCCATGGAAAAACACCAACGCGGGCGCGCCTTCCTTGCCGCCACCTCCATCGATCATGTGGTAACTGCCTCCGTTAATTTCGCAGGCGGTGTCGGGGCCGCACTGAGCCATGGCGAGGGTCGGAAGGGCGAGCAAGAGGGCAATTAAATACTTCATGCGATGCAAAGTGCATTTGGATGCGGCAAAGCAAAGAGCCAATCGCATCACTCCCCGAAACGTGATTGGGGTTGTCATCGGTCTGTGCATTTGAGAGGCGAGGCATATGGATGACGTCTATGCCCCGCCCAACGATCCATTGGAGATTTTGCACGACGATGCAGAGATGCTGGTGGTGTCGAAACCCTCCGGCCTGCTCAGCGTGCCGGGCAAGGGTGAGCACCTGTCAGACTGCCTGATGGCGCGGGTACAAGCGGTGTGGCCGCAAGCGCTGCTGGTGCATCGGCTGGATCGCGATACAAGCGGGGTCATGGTGTTTGGCCTGACGCCGCACGCGCAGCGCTTTCTTTCCAAGCAGTTCGAGCTGCGCGCGGCCAAGAAAACCTATGTCGCAAGGGTGTGGGGGCGGATGACGCCCAAGACAGGGCGGGTTGATCTGCCCCTTATCGTGGATTGGCCAAACCGACCCAAGCAGCATGTTAACCACGAGAACGGCAAGCCTGCCGTCACGGATTGGCGGGTGCTGCGCGATACAGAGACTGAGAGCCGGGTGCGATTGTTCCCGCAGACAGGGCGAAGCCATCAGTTGCGGGTGCATATGCTTGCTTTGGGGCATCCTATCTTGGGCGACCCATTGTATGCGGAAGGACCTACACGTGAGTTTGACCGGCTCATGCTTCATTCGGAAGAGCTGCGGATCAAGCATCCAGACGGTGGAAAGATGATGCGGTTTCGGGCTTCGGCGCCATTCTGAGGTATGGCGATCTATCTCGGGCGATGCGCCATGTCCCGCGGGTTGTGTTGGTGCCGGGAAGCTTGGATACGCTGTTTCGAACATGCGCATGGGCATCTGTTTTGCAGTGCCAGCGGGCACTTTGCTCGACCTGACATCCATGCGCGCCTGTTTTGCAGCATGTACGTGTGCGTCTTTTTGCGTCTCGCCACCAAACTTGAGGGATATTTTGCATACAACACGCCAGTCGATCCCTAGCGGAAAATCTTAGACCGGCTGCAGCTTACTTGCGGGTGGATGACCTGCCTCGCAGTTTCGCCGATGGAACTGCTACTCTGCATCACAGCAAGCCAGGGGTTTTCTAACTGTCTCTGTATCTCTGATGTGTTGCGCGTCGAAGTGCCGGGATAATCATTTTAGTTTTTTGAGTGGTTCGTTGACGTCGTTCCCATTTGAAATGGTTGGCCAAACGTAAATGCGGCATGGCGATGCAAAAATCATCTTGAGAAACTTGTGCCCCGATTGGCTGTTCTTTAGCGGCGCTGAACATGCCCGCTATTCGCAGGTTACAGGCAATGCTGAGCAACTGAGTTTGTCAAATCGGCGCCGTAGGGCCATTGAATTTCTGCTGCTTTATGGTGATGGTTGAACCTGCGACTTGAGTGAATATGTGTCGCGCGATCATTGCTGCTGCCCCATAAATAGTGTCGAAGACGCCTCTGGGCAGGATATATGGTGCTTTTCCGAGGTGAACGCCCTCAGAAAACACTCAATAGTTGTGGCATCTGTGTGACAATTTCAGCAAGAATTCCAACGGGGAAACTTCTGACAAAAAAACCGTTGATGACTTGTCGGTTGCAGTGTCACTTTGTTCTCAGGATCAACAAGACTTATTACCGACAGTAAATATCGCGCGCGTAACGAGCAGAAAATCCGCCAAGAAGCGCGACCAATGAGGGATGGTAATGTTCAGATTGAGTGGTGCCTTTCGGGCGGCGCTGGCGGCCACCAGTGTATCTTTTTTTGCATCTGACCCGGGACACGCCACACCCTTTACGACAAACGTTCCTGGAACGAGTATTTCGCTTCCCAGCGCATATCCGGAAGCTGGTGGCGTCGTCATCGTCATGGAGGGCGTCAACGGCCAGATCTATTACCAATTCAGTGACCCAAACGGCGCATTTCGGGGCTTCAACTCCAACGGCCAGCCAACGCGATTCCGGGGCAATCCGTTTACTGTGAATGACCCCATTCCGCTCGACTGCGGCATTCGGAGCTGTACCGACTATTTTGGCGGTGCCATTGCACGGGTTCACGTCCGTTTTTCTGCGTTCGATGGGGACACCCAGCCGGGCGGTTTTGACCAGGACGACATCAGCTTGATCCTGAACGGCGTGAATGTCGGCAGTTGGTCTGGTCTGACGACAGAACGGACCAACAACTCCGGTACGGTGAGTCAGGGATTTCAGACCGGGTTCGGCAACAACAGCTTCAACACCGGCTGGTTCACGTCGACCAACCCGACGTTGCTGAACAGTCTGTTGACGACGGGTCAGACAACGACCCAAGTGCTGGATGATGATCCAAACGACAACTTTTGGGATTTCCGTCGGGGTCTGAGCCTTAGCGATGAAGCGCTGCGCACGATTGCACCCGGCTACGAGTTCGAAAAGACAACCACTGCCACGGACTACACCGCCGTTGGTGATGTCATCACATACACCTACACCGTGACAAATATCGGGTCGGTCAACATCAACAATCTGACCGTGTTTGATGACAAGGTGGATGAGCAGGGCGGAACGGTATCCTGCGATCAGACCACCATCAACGAAACCACCGGCGGTGGCTCACCTGAAGTTGCCACCTGTACGGCCACCTACACGGTCACTCAGGAAGATATCGATAACCAGAGCCTGACAAATATCGCGCGTGCCAATGGTGATCCGGAATTTGGCCAATTGGGCGAAGTTGAGGACACTGTCACTTTGCCCGGGCCAGCAGCTGCCGCTGACATGACTTTGACCAAGGTGGCGCGTCAGACGACCTTTGGCGCCGTGGGTGACGTGATCACCTATGACTACACTTTGGAAAATACCGGCAACACGACACTGACAAACCTGAGTGTGGCCGACAATCTCATCCCGTCACTGTCCTGTTCGCAGGCGACATTGTTGCCCACAGATACACTGACATGTACCGGCACCTACACCGTCACGCAGGCAGATCTGGATGATTTTGCCCAAAACGGTACGCCACTTGCCAACACCGCAACGGCCAACGCGCAGGACCGTGGGCAGTCCACGCTGACGCGTAGCGTCGATGAGACCGTGGACGGGCCGACGGCAGCGCCGGCTCTGGTCGTGTCCAAGACAGCACTGCAACAAGACTTCGACAGTGATGACGACGTTCTGCAGTTCCGGATCGAAGTAACAAACACGGGCAATGTCACGTGGCCCGGTCCGCCAACGATCACCGACGCTTTGATCGCGGATGCAGGGGGAACTGTCAGTTGCCCTGCGGGTGCAGTGCCGCCCAATGGCGCTTTGATCTGTACTGCGGATTATGCGGTGGAGCAGGTGGATCTAAACGCTGGCGAGGTGCTGAATGAGGTGACGGCCTCCATCACTATCGGTGGAGTTGCGGCAACTGCTTCGGACTCTGTGATTGTTCCGGCTGTGCAGACGACGGGTCTGACATTGGTCAAGCAACTCAACCCGGGCAGCGCCACCAGTTTCGATGCGCCGGGCGTTACCCTGGTGTACGACTATGTCCTGACCAACACCGGCAACGTCACCCTGACCAGTCCGCGCATAATCGATGACAAGGTATCTGCCAACTGTACCGCGACCGAGATCCTGCCGGGCACCAGTGTGACCTGTACGTCGGATGACTACCTCACGCTTCAGGAAGATGTGGATGCGGGCTCTGTTACCAACATCGCCACCGCTGCGGCCGATGACCCGGATGCGACGGAAGTGTCCTCCGACCAGGCGCAGGTGACGGTCGACGCCGATCAAATGCCCGAATTGACGTTGGACAAGCTGGCGCCAGTGATCCCGGCCGTCGACTTCTTTGAGGGGCAGACGGTCACCTACACTTACGAAATTGAAAACACCGGGAACACGACCATCACGGCGCCGCTGACCGTGAGCGACGATCGTTTCACCAATCCAATTGATTGCGGCACCGGCGATCTTCTGATTGGCGAGACGCGGACGTGTCAGGCGGTCTATACGATCACAGCGGCTGATGAAGCGCTAGGGTTCGTTTCCAACACGGCCACGGCAACGGATGGAACCACGACGTCGAACTCGGACACCGAGACCGTCCCACAGGCAGGGACGGATGCGATTGAGCTGATCAAAACTGCCGATTTGACCAGTGTGTCCAGCACTTCGGACGTGATCACTTACACCTTTACGGTGACCAATGTCGGTGATCGGTCGATCGGCGTGGGCAGAACCATCTCGATCAACGATCCACGGCTGGGAACTGTTGCATGTGTTCAAACCGAACGGATTTTCCCAGTGGGGCAAGGTACGCCAAACTCGGTCACGTGCACGGGTAGCACTACACCGACCCAAGCCGAGATTGATGCGGGCGAGGTAGTCAATACCGCAACAGCACAATTCACCCGCGACAATGGTGGCAGCCCGTTTGACGTTGTGTCCCCATCGACAGAGGCGACTGTCCCTGTCGACATCACACCGTCCTTCACGCTTGACAAAATTGGCCCGTCGCAATTCTCCAGTGTGGGCGAAATCCTCACCTACACATTCCAGGTGACGAACGACACCGAACAAACAATCGCATCAGCTACGGTCACGGACCCTCTGATCCCGGGTCTGGTTTGCGATCTGACTGACATCGGCCCTCTTGCCACCGAGGAGTGCACTGCTGAGTACACGGTGACCCAAGCAGATCTGGATCGGGAGACGATTACAAACATTGCGACCGTGAACGGTATGTCGAGCACTGGCGACACCATCGATCCGTCCTCGGATACCCAGGTTACCCCGGTAGACCCTGTGGCTGCTACACGCGCGGTCAACCTGTCAAAGACCGCGAATGTGACCGAGTTTTCGGCGGTTGGCGATGAAATCCGATACAGTTTTGCGGTGGCCAATACTGGCACGCAGACGTTGACCGACATTGTCGTTACCGACCCGTTAGTCAGCCTGACCTGCACCATTCCGACACTTGCCCCCAGTACCACTGACACAACGACCTGTCAGGCCATCTACACCGTGGCCCAGACCGACCTGGACAATGGGCAAATCGACAATATTGCGAGTGTGGCGACCCCGGGGACATCGGGCGACAGTAGTTCACTGACTGTGCCCGCCATTGGTCGCGATGCGGACTTCACCGTCGAGAAGCAAGCTGATGACGCAGTGAGCGTGGTCGCCGGACAGGTCATTACCTATTCCTATGTTGTCAGGAACACTGGAAACGTCACGCTGGCCAATGTGTCGTTGGCGGACGATCATACCAGTGCGTCGGGTACTCAGGCACTGACCATTTCCGGGGGCGGCGATACCGGCAGCATTGCACCCGGGGCTGAAGTAACCCTGACATCGACTTATACGGTGACTCAGGATGACATCGATGCAGGTGCGGACCTGACAAATATTGTCAGCGGCACCGCAGTTCCGCCGAGCGGCCTTACTCCGCCCACGGACAGCGACACCGAAACTGTCACGGTGGCCACTGCCAATCCGGTACTGCGTATCGTCAAGACCGAGGTGGATGGATCAGGGACTTTTGGCGCTGTCACGAGTGCCGAGGCTTACACGTTTGAAGTCTTCAACGATGGGAACGTGACGCTCAGCAACCTGAGTCTGAGCGACGATCTGACCGGGTTCTCCTGTACTTTGGCGGACCTTCTGCCGGGCGCATCGACCACCACCTGTGCCGATGCGACTGCGCTCGCTGACAGCTACACCATCACGCAAACGGATGTGGATGCTCGGTTCCTGACCAACGAAGTTGAGGTTACGGGCACTGCACCGGGTGGTGCATCCATCAGCGACACAGACACTGTCACATTGGCTGGCCCCACGCAGGCGCCCGCCATTGATATGACCAAGACTGCAACAGCCGGGGATAACTTCACGGCGGTGGGCGACGTGGTCAGCTATGACTACGTTGTCTCGAATACGGGGAACATAACGCTGACGGCGGATATCACCGTCGCAGATGACCGTACGACAGTAAGCTGCGCTGCGTTGCCACTTGGCGGCCTCGCACCCGGTTCAACACTAACCTGCACCGCAACTTACGAGATCACACAGGACGATCTGGATGCCGGTAGCGTGCTCAACCGCGCGACTGCGACCATCACACAGACCGTGGTTCCGGACACGCCCGGCGGCCCGACGGAAATCACCACTTCTTCGCCCGAGCGGACCGAGACTGTGACGGCGGCCCAGTCGCCGGCGCTGTCACTGTCAAAAGCGCTTGCCGCCAGCTCCGCCACCAGTTTCACCAACCCGGGTGACACGCTGACCTACATGTATACCGTTACCAACACAGGCAATGTTACGATCACCGACACAATCAACGTGACGGACGACCAGATTGCTGGCGGTGCGCCGCAACTGTGTTCCGAAGATGATCTGGCCCCCGGCGCGAGCCTGACCTGTGAACTGGTCTGGACCGCAGACCAGCCCGCGATTGATGCTGGAAGTATTACGAACGTTGCTTCACCGCAGTCGACATTTGGGGGTGTTACGGTCCCCGCGACTTCGGACACGTTGACCGTTCCCGCCGTCCAGACACCCGCACTCACCATGTTGAAGGAATTCGTTTCGATCCAGAACGCGAACCCGCCCCCGGTTGCAGGGGACTTTGCGGCGGGCAATGACGTGATCTATCGCTACACGGTCACCAACTCGGGCAACACGACCATCACAACCGAGCCTGTGGTCACGGATAACCTGATTTCGCCTGCGTTTATTTCCATCGATGCCCCATTCCCCGCAGCAGGTCTCGCACCTGGTGACAGCGTGACCTACACTGGGGTTTACGAGCTGACGCTCGCCGATATCCAGCTTGGCAGTGTCACCAACAACGCCACGGCAACCTCCGACGGCGTGACGTCCAACCCTGAATCGGAAACCATTCCCTCCGGGGCAAACCCGGCGCTTAGCATCACAAAGACCGCCATCGAGGCAAACTTCACTGCGGTGGGTGATGTGATCAACTACGAATACGTGGTCGAGAACACGTCTCGGGGCACACCCGCGCCTGCCTTTGCCAATGCAATCACCGTTGATGACGACAAGACAACGGTAACCTGTCCAGCCGTTCCTGGTGGGCAGTTGTTGGTGGGTCAGTCCATTACCTGTTCAGCCGAGTACACAGTCACGCAAGAAGACCTGGACGCGGTGGCCGCTGGCCAGCCCGGCGGGTTCGTGACCAACGTGGCCACGGCCAACACTGTGTTTGCCGGGCAGCCTGTTCAATCCCCTGCTGCCACTGTCACCGTGCCCGCCGTGAACGATCCCGCGCTGTCTGTGGTCAAATCTGTTTCAGGTGGTCCCGACCCAGCCGGAGAAGGGGACACGATCACTTTTGCGATCCTGACCACCAACAGTGGGGATACGACCGTTTCCGGTTTGGACGTTTCGGACCCTTTGCTTGCAAGCTTGAGCTGCTTTGATGGTGCGTCGAACACTGATCCTGCGGTGACTTTGCCAGTCACGCTGGCGCCGGGCGCGCAGCTTCTGTGTGAGGGCGACTACACCGTCACGCAGGCCGATGTTGACGGCCAGAGCCTCGTGAATACGGCAACTGCGCAGGGCGTGACGCCTGCCGGTGATCCGGTAGTCGCCACCGGATCGGTCACTGCGCCGCTCGAAGAGGATGCGCCTGCGGTCGAGGTTACCAAGGCCCTGAGCGCTAGTGAGCCCGACAGCAGCTTTAGCGTGGTTGGGCAAGAGATCGAGTTCACCGTGACGGTGCGCAACACCGGCAACGTGACCCTGACATCGACGACGGTTACGGATGATCTAGTGCCGGGGGAGACTTGTTCTGTCCCCAGCCTTGCCCCCGGCGAAGAGGATCAGAGCTGTACATTCCTGTACACCGTCACGCAGGCCGACGTTGATCAAGGTGACTTCACCAACGTGGCGCGTGCCTCTTCGGTTCCGATTTCTGATCCGACAAATCCAGTGACTGATGATGGACCGCTTCTTGTCGACGGTCCGGACGCCGAGCCGTCCTTCAGCCTGGTCAAAGACGCCGATATCACCAGTTTCGCCGCTCCTGGCGTGACCATCACCTACAGCTACACTGTTTCTAACACGGGTAACGTGACCCTCACTGCGGCTCCAACGGTGAGCGATGACCGCATTGCCAGCGTCAGTTGCCCCGCATTCCCGGCGGGTGGTTTGGCACCGCTCGACAGCATCGTTTGTACGGCGACTTATGAAACAACGCAGGATGACGTAGATGCGGGCGAGGTCACAAACATAGCTTCGGTCGCAAGCAGCGAAGTCCCCTTTGATCCGCTTGATCCCAACCGGGCCGAAGCGACTGAGACGGTGTCGGCGACACGGGGCCCGGCCTTTACCATCGACAAGACGGTCGATGACGCGACCGATGTGCAGGCGGGGCAAGAGCTGACCTACAGCTATCTTGTGACGAACACCGGCAACGTGACCCTGTCCGATGTGACGTTGACCGACAGTCACACAAGCGCGGCTGGTACGTCCCCTCTGACACTCAGTAGCGGCGGCGTGATTGGATCGCTGGACCCGGGTGAAAGCGTCACTCTGACCGCGACCTATACGGTCACGCAGGCGGATGTGGATGCCGGTGCGGATCTGACCAATGCTGTCACCGGGACTGCGACCCCGCCCGGCGGTCTGACGCCACCCACTGCCGATGATACACAAAGTGTCAGTGTCGAAGGCCCCAGCCCGGAAGTCACGGCAGAAAAAACCGTGAGTGCCAGCACTGGAACAGATGTTGGCGACAGCGTCACCTTTGACATCACCGTCTCTAACACCGGCAATATGACGTTGGATACGGTGACGTTGACCGACACGCTGCGCGACGGCAATGGGCAGACAATCCTGCCCGCGCCAGTGCCAACGTTGATCGCTGGAGATGGCGTGACACTGGACGTGGATGAGACGTGGACCTATCAGGTCACCCATATCCTGACCCAATCGGACATCGATAGTGGAGGGCTGAGCAACTCGGTTCTGGTCGAGGCGCAAGACCCAAGCGACACGCCTGTGAGTGACCTGTCGGACAATGGTGTTCCCGGCGATGGGACTGACAACCCAACCACCTTTGCCGTGCCATCCTCACCCGGAGTGACGGGGATCAAGACCATCACATCAACCGGAACGGCTGTTGGCGACACTGTTAGCTTCCTTATCGAGATCGAAAACACGGGCAACGTCACCCTGACAAGTGTTGACGTCACCTCCGACACCTTGGAGCGGCAGGACGGGACAGCCCTGACCCTCGCAACAGGGCCAACATTCAGTTCGAACGATGATGGTTCGCCTGCTGGGACATTGCAGGTGGGTGAGACTGCCACCTACACAGCCACTTACGTGCTGGTTCAAGAAGACCTCGATGCCGGTGGAATTCGAAACTCCGCGATCGTGAGTGGCACGCCGCCGACCGGGCCACCAACAACGGATATCACCGACAACGGTGTTCCAGGCGACGGTGACGATACGCCGACAAGTCTGGACATCGCCGCTGCCCCGTCCTTTAGCTTCGTCAAAGATTATACGGGTGCAGACGCAAGTTTCGACGCTGTAGGCGACGTGCTCGACTACACATTTACATTGGTCAACACCGGCAACGTGACCCTGATCGATCCGATCGTGGTTACCGACCCGTTGCTTGTCACCCCCGCCATCTGTGATCCCGTCTCTGCTGCGGCACCCTGGGCGCCGGACGATACGCGGACCTGCACGGCAAGCTATACAGTTACCCAAGAGGACCTGGATCGTGGTGAAGTCGAAAACACCGCGAGCGCGGCTGTAGGGCCCGCGCCAGGTCAGACAGACAGCGTAACTGTACCGGCCAGCCAATCGCCTGCGATGGAGCTGTTGAAAGAAGCAGAAAGCGTCGATCCGGCAACGGAATTCTTTGTCGGTGCCGTAATTGATTACACCTACACGGTCACCAATACCGGCAACGTGACGCTGGCGAGCCCGATCACGATCACCGACAATCTGATCCCAACAGGTGACATCGTCTGCCCGACCTTCCCGACGGATGGCATCGCGCCCGGCGATACGTATGTCTGTACCGGCAGCTATA
>NZ_JBYNDP010000231.1:0-2849 GCF_059783535.1 Tateyamaria sp.
CTGCCCACCGTGGCCGAACTGAACGCCATCGCGCCCAATACCCCCGTGCTGGTGCATCACCTCTACAAGCTGACGCTGATCAATGACGCCGCCACCCGCTATTTCGGCTACGACCAGCCCGGTCACCCGACCTATCCAGGCGGCGTGATCGAGAAAGAGGACGGCGTGCCCACCGGGCGCCTGCTTGCCGCGCCGTCGGGCTTGTTGATGTACCGGACATTGGTAGAGGCGCCCAAGCTGTCGATCCAGGATCAGATCAACTCTTCGATCCAGTACATGGATGAGTTGAACGCGCTTGGCCTGACTTCGGTATCTGACGCAGGCGGTGGCGGGATGGAGTTCCCCGATGCCGACGCCTATGCCGTCACGCATTGGCTGCACGAGCGTGGGCTGATGACCGTGCGCACCGGCTATCACACCTTTCCGCAGATCAAAGGGCAGGAGTTTGACGACTACGACCGCTGGACCCAAGCCTGGCGGCCACAGCAGGGCGATGACATGCTCAAGCTAGTGGGCGGGGGCGAGAACCTGTCCTGGGCGTCCTACGACTACGAGATCTTTGGCGAGCCGATACCGGACATCGATCCCGACGCTGAAGAGATCCAGCATCGCATTATGACGCTACTGGGCGAACGCGAATGGCCGTTCCGCCAACACATCACTTACGGCCAGACCGCAGATCGGTTGCTGAATGTCTACGAGGATGTGTCGCGGGGCGCGGGTCTGACGCCCGGCTGGTTCATTGACCATGTGGAAACCTTCACGCCCGCGCATCTGGAACGCATCGCCAAGCTGGGCGGCGGGATCAACCTGCAAAACCGCCTGCAGTTCCAGGCCGAAGACTTTGTTGCCCAGCATGGCGAAGACGCACTGCGCCAAACGCCGAACTTCCGCGCCATCCTTGATCTGGGCGTGCCTGTCGGTCTGGGGACCGACGCCACGCGCGTTGCGAGCTATAACCCGTGGTTCGCGCTGCAATGGCTGTCCACGGGTCTTAGTCGGGGGGGCATGCGCATGTATGGCGATGACAATCTTCTGGACCGCGAAGAGGCGTTGCGCCTGATGACCGTGGGATCCGCATGGTTCACCGGTGATGCAGGTCGCAAGGGTGCGATCGCGACGGGACAGATGGCAGACTTCGCGATCCTCGACCGCGACTACTTTGCCGTCACCGATGCCGAGATTGCCAAGATCACGTCCGTCCTGACTTCGGTAGGAGGCACGGTGGTGCACGCTAAAGAACCTTTTGCCATGCACGATCTGCGCCACGTGCCGCCGATCAGCCCGGATTGGTCACCACTCCATCACGATGCCGAAATGGGGCGGGGCTAAGGCTCCGCTCCGTCTAAAGAGCAGAACCGTATGACCCTGACTCGTAGATCGTTGGTTTTGGGCGCGGCGGCTGTCGCGCTCACTGCCGCACGCGGTTATGCCAGCCCTAATCTCACCATATCCTTGCAGCAAGGCGGTCATGTCGTCTATTTCCGGCACGCCGCCACGCAATGGTCAGGCATTGACCGGATTGAATGGCCGCGCAGCCGCCAGCGCCTGCTGTCGGATGAGGGCATCGCCCAGGCTGAAGCCATTGGATCGGCATGGCGTGCCGCGAATGTCCCGGTGGATGAGGTCTGGGCCTCACCCTTTGCCCGCTGCGCAGACCATGCACGCATCAGCTTTGGGCAGGCACGCGAGGATATGCGACTGATCGGCCTGCTGTCCGATGAAAACGGGCAGGCAGAACGTCGCGAGTTTCTGCGCAGTCTGGTCACGACCCTGCCTGCACAGGGTACCAACCGGGTGATCGTGTCGCATGGCTCCAACATTGCCGAGGTTGCGAACGTATCCTTGGCCGAAGGCGAAGGCGTCGTATTGCGCCCGGACGGTGTAGGTGGGTTTGACGTGCTTGGAACGGCGATGCCAACTGGCTGGTAGCCAAGTTGTCCCTTTTGACTGTCCGACCCGTGGCCCGCTCAAGGGTCAAATCCGTCAACGTCGGCCAGAAATGCCTCGAAAAAGTCCGTAAATGTCGCGACAAGCGGCGGCAGGGCTTCGTAGGGTGGGTAAAACAAGGACAGCCAAAGCGACGGTAGCGCCCAGTCGTCCAAAACTCTGATCACTTCGCCGGATTTAAGACCGTCGGCCACGTGAAACTCCGGCAATACAGCTATGCCCATTCCAGTGCGCGCCAGCTCATAAAGAAGGTCGCCATTGTTGGATTGTATGGCTGTTCCGGCAGTAACCACGCGTTTTTGCGGGCCTTTTTCGAAACGCCAAGTCTCGGGTTTCGCCTCTTCTCCGTAAGACAGGCAAAGCCTTGGGTCGAGTTCCTCGGGCGATGCCGGAAGCGCATGTTTCTCAAACAACTTGGGTGAGGCAACCGCGATCATCGGTACTTCCGCCAGTTTGCGCCAGATCGTGGATTTGTCGGTTGGTATGCCCGATACACGGATCGAAAGATCACAGTCTTCGGCCAGGATATCGACTAGTCGATCCGTAAGCCGAATGTTCAGATCGACGTGGGGGTAGGCAAGCCGGAAGCTCTCCAAAAGCTGGGGCATCAGTCTCACACCAAATGACATGGGCGCGTTGATCGACAAGCTGCCCCGGTACGGGTGCATCTCTCTTTCAAGGTCCTGCTCAACGCGATCGAACGCCTCAACCAATGGGCTGTAGCGCGCAGCAATCAATGCACCTGCCGATGTGAGCGACACTTGTCGCGTGGTGCGAAGCAAGAGCTGGTGGCCCAGATCTTCTTCCAATCGCGCGATGATGCGCGTCACGGTCGCCGGTGTCATTTTGAGGGATTTTGCTGCTGCGACAAAGCTTTGCAGCCTACTGACTTCCAGGAA
>NZ_JBYNDP010000232.1:0-2834 GCF_059783535.1 Tateyamaria sp.
CGATCAGCTTCACCTCGTGCAGGCACTCGAAATAGGCCATCTCGGGCGCGTAGCCCGCTTCGACCAGTGTTTCAAAGCCCATGCGGATCAGTTCGACCAGACCACCACACAGAACGGCCTGTTCACCAAAGAGGTCGGTTTCGCACTCTTCGCGGAAGTTGGTTTCGATGATGCCGGAACGGCCGCCGCCGATGGCGGAGCAGTAGGACAGACCGATTTCCAGCGCGCGGCCGGATGCGTCTTTGTCAACCGCCACAAGGCAGGGCACGCCGCCGCCTTTAACATATTCACCGCGCACGGTGTGGCCGGGACCTTTGGGCGCCATCATGACCACGTCGACACCTTCCTTGGGCTCGATCAGGCCGAAGTGCACATTCAGGCCGTGGGCAAATGCGATAGCTGCGCCGGGGCGGATGTTGTCGTGCACGTATTTCTTGTAGGTTTCGGCCTGCAGCTCATCGGGCATTGTGAACATGATCAGATCGGCCCAGGCGGCCGCCTCGGCGATGCCCATGGTTTTCAGGCCTTCGCCTTCAGCCTTGGCGATGGAGGCGGAGCCTTCGCGCAGGGCGACGACGACGTTCTTGGCGCCTGAGTCGCGCAGGTTCAGAGCGTGGGCGTGGCCCTGTGAGCCGTAGCCGAGGATGGCCACGTTCATGTCCTTGATCAGGTTGATGTCGCAATCGCGGTCGTAATACACGCGCATGTTGGTCCCTCCGGGTTTGGTTGCTGGGGTGCGTTATAGGCAGGCTGTTGCCTCTGGTCAGCGTTGTGTTTTGGGTTTATTTGGTATTCTGAAGGATTGATCATTCGTAGAATGTTTAAAATGCGTGAGAATCATGCTTGACGATGCAGATCGCCGTATCCTGCGGCAATGGCAGTCGGACCCGACGCTTGCCCCTGTGGAACTGGCAGAACGGGCGCGTGTCAGCCCCGGACAGCTCGCCCGGCGGCAGGCCAAGCTGCGCGAGGCGGGGTTGGTCAAGTCCGTGCAGGCCGTGATCGACTGGGCTGCATTGGGGTATGCGGTCGAGGTATCCTTGCGCGTTACACTCGACAAGACACAGGCGCGCGCCTTTGACGACTTCATCGAAGCGGCACGGGAGGTGCCGGAAGTGATCGAGATCCAGACCTTTCTGGGGCGCGTGGACGTGCGCCTGTCCGTCATTGCGCGGGATATGCCGCATTATCAGCATCTCTATCGCAGTCGTATCCTGACCTTGCCTCATATCGCTGATATCGAGGCGCTGATGCAGGTGGCCCGGATCAAGAGCGACGAGGCGCTGCCGCTGTGATCGATCTGGATGAGACCGATTTCGCCATTCTGCGTTTGCTGGCTGACGATGCAGGGCAGGGGGCGGGCGCCATCGGGCGTGCGTGCGGGCTGTCGCAGCCTGCCGCGTGGCGGCGGATCAAACGGTTGCGCGAGGCGGGTGTGATCCGAGGACAGCGGTTGAGCCTGGATGCGGAAAAGCTGGGTTTCGGCGTCACGGTTTTCTTGGGCGTAAAGTTGGCAACCAAGGGGCGGGTGAGTCTTGAGGATTTCGAGCGGGCCGTGTCTGCCATCCCGGAAGTGCAGACCGTTGAACACGTGCTTGGGCTTTATGACTACCGCCTGCGGGTGGTAGCGCGTGACCTTCCCGATTTTGAGCGGGTCTTGCGACGCCGGATCATGACGCTGCCCGGTGCGGGTGAGGTTGAGGCGAACGTGCTGCTGAGTGAAGAGCGCCGACCGGGGCCCATCGGCTGAAAAGCGTTCCCATAGGCGACGCGCCATGCCGCACTGCCGCGAATGTATACGGTGATAGGCTTTGTTCTGCAGGGTCCAAGCAGCTATGTCCTGCTGAAAGAGAAAGGACCGCATGATGCCCGCATTGCTTGATACCGTTGATCCGCAAGGTCTTGAGGAGTTTTCAGTCGTTTTCACTGACCGCTCACTCAACCACATGAGTGTGGCATTTCAGGGTGTGATGAACGACATCTCGTCCATGCTGAAAGAGGTCTATGCCGCCGATGCGGTGGTTGTGGTGCCGGGGGGCGGGACCTTTGGGATGGAGGCCGTCGCGCGTCAGTTCGGACGCGGTTCAGATGTGCTGGTCGTGCGCAATGGTTGGTTTTCCTACCGCTGGAGCCAGATTTTCGAAACCGGAGACCTGACCGCCAACACGACCGTGCTGAAAGCACGACAAACCGGAAACACTTCACCATCGCCCTTTACTCCGACTCCGATCGATGAAGTTGTGGCCACCATTCTGGAGCAGAAGCCGGATGTGGTGTTTGCCCCGCATGTTGAGACAAGTGCGGGCGTGATCCTGCCCGACGAGTATGTGGCCGCGATGGCGACTGCCGCGCGCGAGGTTGGTGCGTTGATGGTTCTCGACTGTATCGCGTCGGGCTGTGCCTGGGTGGACATGCGCGGTTTGGGTGTCGATGTGCTGATCTCTGCCCCGCAAAAGGGATGGAGTGCGTCGCCTTGTGCGGGCCTTGTGATGTTGTCCGACCGTGCGGTGGCGCGGCTGGAAGAAACGACCTCTGACAGTTTTGCCATTGATCTCAAGAACTGGCACCAGATCATGCAGGCATACGAAAACGGCGGTCACGCCTATCACGCAACGATGCCGACGGATGCGCTGCGTGATTTCCGAGATACGATGGTGGAAACGCAAGAGTACGGCTTCGACAAGCTGAAAGACGCGCAATGGGCCTTGGGCAATGCCGTGAGGGCCATGTTGGCCGAGAAAGGTGTGACGTCGGTAGCAGCGGATGGGTTCGGCGCGCCGGGCGTGGTTGTGAGTTACACCGCCGATCCGGATGTGCAGACCGGCAAACGCTTT
>NZ_JBYNDP010000233.1:0-2821 GCF_059783535.1 Tateyamaria sp.
TCAAGGTCGGCAACCAGATCGAGATGGCCGGGATATAGGTCACCATGATCAGGAAAACGAAGAGCACGGCCAGAAACGGCAGTGCCGCACGGACAACGCGCATCATCGGCATCCCCGCCACGCCCGAGGTGACGAACAGGTTCAGACCCACAGGCGGCGTGATCATCCCGATCTCCATATTCACGACCATGATGATGCCCAGGTGAATGGGGTCGATCCCAAGCTCGATGGCGATGGGAAATACCAGCGGCGCTACGATGACCAACAGGCCCGACGGCTCCATGAACTGCCCGCCGATCAATAGGATCACGTTCACGATGATCAGGAACACGACGGGGCCAAAGCCCGCATCCAGCATCGCCCCGGCGATCTGCTGAGGGATTTGCTCATCCGTCAGAACATGCTTCAGGATCAAGGCATTGGCGATGATGAACATCAGCGTGACGGTCAGCTTGCCCGCCTCGAAGAACGCGTGCTTGGTGTCACGGTGCACCAGTGCCAGTGGCATCCGGGCAAAGTCCGTGGCAATCGAGGCAGGGTTCAGATCCAACCCGCGCACGATCCGTTCAGCCACAGCGCCCAGGGCGGCCAACGCAAAGCCAATCAGGACAGAGGTGGTCAGGTCCAGGCCACCCGACGCAAGCCAGATGATGATCCCGAGCGCCAACCCGCCCATCAACGTGATGCCAGTGAAATTGCCCGCCCGTGGCGCGACCTTCGAAAACGGTCCCATGTCGCGGTAGATGAAACTCGCGATTAGAAAGGAATAGACCGCTGCCACGGCCGCCGCCTCGGTCGGGGTAAAGATACCGCCATAGATGCCGCCCAGAATGATGATGATCAGGAACAGACCGCCAGACGCAGCCCCGGCGGAGGAGGCAACCTCGCCCCAGCCCAGCCAATCCCCCTTGGGCAGGTTCTTGATCTTGGCGATGGCATAGATCGTGACCATCAGCATGGTGCCCGCCATCAGGCCCGGAATGACGCCCGCAAGGAACATCCGCCCCACGGACACATCCGTGGCCGAGGCATAGACCACCATCACGATAGACGGCGGGATCAGGATGCCCAGCGTGCCCGCATTGGCGATGACACCCGCCGCAAAATCCTTGGAATAGCCCACCTGCCGCATGCCCGCGATCACGATGGAGCCGATGGCAACAACCGTGGCCGGAGACGATCCGGACAGGGCCGCAAACATCATGCAGGCGAACACGCCCGCGATGGCCAGACCACCGGGGAAATGGCCCACAACGGCGATGGAAAAGCGGATGATCCGTTTTGCCACCCCACCTGTCGACATGAAGGTCGAGGCGAGGATGAAGAACGGGATCGCCAACAGCGTATAGTGCCCTGCCATCGCCTGAAACAGTGTCTGCGCAATCGAGGCGAGCGATGTATCACTCAGGACCAGCAGGAACACGATCGACGACATGCCCAGGGCCACGGCGATCGGCACGCCGATCAGCATCATCCCCACGACGAGGGTAAAGAGAATTGCAACTTCCATGGTCTCAGTCGTCCTGGTTCAGGTGTTTGACGTCTTCGATGGCCTCTTCAGCCTCGTGGCTGACAATCAGGCTGGTGGTGTTGCCTTGCCAAACGCGCACAGTTGCCTGCACGAAACGGAACAACAGCAAGCCCATGCCAAACGGCAGAATGGCGTAGGGAATGAAGCGCGGAATTTTCTCGTAGGCTTCACCCTCATTCATCAGGGGTTCGATCCATTTCAGCCATGTGGGATGCGGGATATCGACCGTCTCGTACCAACCGCGATAGGACGACCGCTTCATCTCTTCGAACCCCGTCGGGAACCAGCGACCGGTGGTCTGTGGCAGGTTGGCGAAGTTCGCCCAATAGTCCCACGCGCCTTTGAAAACGAGAAAGGCGTAGGCGATGCAGATCACCCCCGCGACCAATGCGATGACGCGACGGACTGGGGCAGAGAACAGGTTGATGACCGCATCAACGCCAAGGTTCGCAGTGATCTTGACCGCGTAACTGACACCGAACAGGACCAGCCATGCAAACAGGAAGGTCACCATCTCGAGACCCCAGATCAGGCCGGTATTGTAGCCGTAGCGCAGCACCACATTGATGAAGGTGATGAGTGTCATCAAGGCCAGCAGGATCGCGATGGCCGTTTCTTCGATTTCATTGACCCAGCGGCCAAAGCCCGAGCCGGGATCATAGGCGCTTGCCATGGTCCTGCCCCCTTCCCAAATTTTGCGAACGAATTGGCCCGGCGGTTAGTGCCGCCGGGCCGGATCGCGTGACCTTTAGTTGGTCGCCGCGTTGATGGCTTGCGCCGCGTCGATGTTGTCTTGGCCCACGTCGTCTTTGAACTGCTCCCAGACGGGCTTCATCACGGTAACCCAGGCTTCGCGCTGTGCAGCGTCCAGCTGACGCACGGTGCCGCCAGCGTCGATGATGGCCTGCTTGGCCTCTTCGTTGACTTCGAAGGCTTGCGTGTTGCGGGTGGTGGTGACCTCTTCGACGATGGTGGCCAGTTGGTCACGCGCGTCGTCAGGCATGCTGTCCCAGAAGTCGGTGGAGGTCACGACGAGGTAGTCGATGATGCCGTGGTTGGTTTCCGTGATACCGTCCTGCACTTCGAAGAACTTTTTACCGTAGATGTTGGACCAGGTGTTTTCCTGACCGTCCACAACGCCGGTTTGCAGCGCACCATACACTTCCGAGAAGGCCATGGGCTGGGGCGAGCCACCGATGGCTGCCATCTGCGCCTTGAGCACGTCGGAGTTCTGTACGCGGAACTTCAGGCCGTTGGCATCCGCAGGTGTCATCAGCGGCTTGTTGGCCG
>NZ_JBYNDP010000234.1:0-2787 GCF_059783535.1 Tateyamaria sp.
GCAAAATAAACTCCCGCCGGAGGCATAAATCTTTTCAAGCCATGTCTTTTCCGGCTAGAGCGACAAACAGAACAAAAGGACGACGCCAATGAGTGCCCCCGAGCAGCCGCAGATCTACCTTCTGACCCCGCCCGTGTTCGAATTGTCGGTGTTTCCCGATCAACTGGCCTCAGTCCTCGATGCCCATGATGTGGCCTGCATCCGCCTTGCCCTCGCCACCCGCGACGAAGACCGCATTTCCCGCGCCGCCGACGCCTGCCGCGAAGTGGCCCATGCCCATGACGTGGCCATCGTGGTGAACGATCACACGCAACTGGCCGAACGGCTGGGTCTGGATGGTGTACATTTGTCTGATGCGTCGAAGTCCGTGCGCGACGCACGCAAGGCGCTGGGGCCGGATGCCATTGTGGGCAGCTTCTGCGGCACCTCGCGCCACGACGGGATGACCGCTGGCGAAGCCGGTGCAGACTACGTCGCTTTCGGTCCCCTGACAGGTGTCGGGGACGAAGCTACGGCAGACGATGATCTGTTCGCCTGGTGGTCCGAAATGATCGAAGTGCCCATCGTGGCCGAGGGTGGATTGACCCTCGACCTCGTCAAGCGGCTGGCACCTATCACCGACTTCTTTGGCGTCGGTGAAGAAATCTGGGGCGACGAAGATCCCGCCGCCGCCCTTGCTCGCCTGATGGACCCGCTGGGTTAGAGCAGCGTCCGCTCAATCACCCAGTAAATCGCCACAATCGCAATAATCAGTGAACCGGTCATCGACCAGGCACGGAACATGACGTTGTAGTCGGTGATCGTCTCCTCCTGCCCCTCCAGGTCGGACGCACGTGCGGCACGCACACCCAGCCAGAGAGCAAAGGCCGCAAGTGCAATCACGGTCAACTGACCCAGTTCAACACCGATGTTGAAGCCAATCAGCGCCGGGATGAACTGCCCCTCGGGCAAACCAAACTCGCCCAGCACCGACGCAAAGCCCAGCCCGTGCAACAGGCCAAAGCCAAACACGATCATGGGCCGCCAGCGGTTTAGGCCACGGGCAAAGATGTTCTCGATCGCGACGTAAACGATGGACGCCGCAATCAGTGGCTCAACAATGCTGCCCGGCAGGTTCACCAGCCCCAACGCGCCAAGCGCTAGCGTTACCGTGTGCGCCAAAGTAAACGCCGTGACCTGCCAAAGAAGCGGACCCAGACGCGTGGACAGAAAGAAAAGGCCCAGAACAAACAGGATGTGATCCAATCCCTTGGGCAGAATGTGGTCGAACCCCACGGGGATGTAGGCCCCGAAGGTCTGCCATCCAGAGGCCGCGTCTCCACCCGCAACTGCAATCGAGCCACTGTCCCCACCGCCGCTGATCAGCCCGGTATAAGGCGCTTCCACCCCTTGTTGCCGCAGGATCAGATCGCCCGCGCCATCAGGCCACGTCACCTGGACGCTATTTGTCCCCGCGGGGACAGATCCTGTCAGCGCAACGTCGGAAACGCGCGCAAGCTCTTCGTTTGGCACCTCGGGCACGGTCACATTTTCAAGGCTCAGTGCAACGGGCTCTCCATCAGCCAGCAACAATGGCAAACCGTTCCAAGTCGCCAAAAGCGTGGGAACACGTGCCTCAACGTCCGCGCCACTCAGTGCGCGCAGAGCATCATAGTCGCCCGCATTCTCTGCATTATCCGTGTCGGCAATCGCATCCAGATCAATGCCGGAAAGTTGGGCCTCGACATTCACTCGCACGTCAAGGCGAACCGCGCCATCCGTCACTGTCAGGTCCGCAATCGTCGGCACAACTTCGTGAGCGACGGCCAGATTGGACCAGATTGCCCAGCAAAGTGTTGACAACACAGCCCAAAGCCGCAGCTTCAAAGGCACTCGAACAAAGGCAACCTGCATGTATATCTTCCGTCTTCTTATTTTGCTTTGGTGCGCCATCCTGACGACAAGCGCAACCGCTCATGAGTTCTGGATCGAACCGGAGCAGTATCAAGTGCCTTCATCGGGACAAATTGTGGCGCGATTGAAAAATGGTGAGGCATTCGAGGGTGTGAACCTGGCCTACTTCGAACGTCGCATCGCACGCTTCGACGTGGTCGTCGGCGACACAATACGCCCGGTCGAGGCACGGATGGGAGACAATCCGGCCCTTGATGTGCCCGCACCTGTCGGCGGACTTGTCGTGGTGGTGCATGAAACAACATCATCTTCACTAACGTACAAGGAGTGGGCAAAGTTTCAGAAATTCGCGGACCATAAGGATTTCGTGAATATCGAGGCGCAGCACGCAGCCAATGGCTTTCCCGCCCCGCCGTTCAAGGAACGCTACACCCGGCACGCCAAGGCGTTGATCGCTGTGGGCGATGGTGCAGGCACGGATCGGGCACTTGGTCTGAAAACCGAATTCATCGCGTTGACCAACCCATATGCCGCTGATTTTGACGGCGGCATGCAAGTCCAGGTGACCCTCGACGGCGCCATACGCGCAGATGCGCAGGTTGAAGTGTTTGACCGCGCGCCCGATGACAGCGTCACAATCACCCTGCACCGCACAGATGCGGACGGAATTGCAGCCATCCCTGTCACACCGGGCCATGAATACTTGTTCGATGCCGTTTCCATCGCGCCCATCACCGACAGTGATGACGCGGTGTGGGACACCTATTGGGCCGCGCTCACCTTCGCAGTGCCGGAATAGACCCACCCCCTTGCCACTGGCGTCAACCAGCGGCACAAGGCGGGCATGACCCGCTCACATGACATTCTCTGCATCGGTTCGGTCCTCTGGGATGT
>NZ_JBYNDP010000108.1:0-12537 GCF_059783535.1 Tateyamaria sp.
CAACGCGGGGCGCGCCGGAGACTTCCGGCACCTGGATTGGCGGCATCTGCCGGGAAGGACGCGACATGGCCACGAACTCGGGCGGCGACAGCAAGAATACCCTCTACTGCAGCTTCTGCGGGAAGAGCCAGCATGAGGTCCGCAAGCTGATTGCGGGACCAACAGTTTTCATTTGTGACGAGTGTGTCGAGCTCTGCATGGATATCATTCGGGAAGAGACGAAGGCTTCGGGCCTGAAGTCCACCGATGGCGTGCCGACGCCCAAGGACATTTGCGAAGTTCTTGATGACTACGTAATTGGTCAGGCCATGGCCAAGCGCGTGTTGTCGGTCGCCGTGCACAACCACTACAAACGCCTGAACCATGCCCAGAAGGGCGGGGATATCGAACTGGCGAAGTCCAACATCCTTCTGATCGGACCTACTGGTTGCGGCAAGACGCTCTTGGCTCAGACACTGGCGCGCATTCTGGACGTGCCGTTCACGATGGCCGACGCAACCACGCTGACCGAGGCGGGATATGTGGGTGAGGATGTCGAGAACATCATCCTCAAACTGTTGCAGGCATCCGAATACAATGTCGAACGCGCGCAACGCGGCATCGTCTATATCGACGAGGTCGACAAGATCACGCGCAAGTCCGAAAACCCGTCGATCACCCGCGACGTGTCGGGCGAAGGCGTGCAGCAGGCGTTGCTGAAACTGATGGAAGGCACTGTGGCGTCTGTTCCACCGCAGGGCGGTCGCAAGCATCCGCAGCAGGAATTCCTTCAGGTGGACACCACGAACATCCTGTTCATCTGCGGCGGTGCCTTTGCGGGCCTCGACAAGATCATCGCGCAACGCGGTAAGGGCTCGGCCATGGGCTTTGGCGCAGATGTGCGCGACAATGATGAACGCGGTGTCGGCGAAATCTTCACCGATCTCGAGCCGGAAGACTTGTTGAAATTCGGGCTGATCCCGGAATTCGTCGGTCGTTTGCCGGTTCTGGCAACGCTCGAAGATCTGGACGAGGACGCGCTTGTCACCATCCTGACCCAACCAAAGAACGCTCTGGTCAAACAGTACCAGCGTCTGTTCGAGCTGGAAGACACCACGCTGACCTTCACCGAGGACGCGTTGAGCGCGATTGCCAAGCGCGCAATCGAACGCAAGACGGGTGCACGGGGTCTGCGTTCCATCCTTGAAGACATTCTGCTCGATACAATGTTCGAATTACCGGGCCTTGAGTCCGTCACCGAAGTTGTCGTGAATGAGGAAGCGGTTGTGTCCGATGCGGCCCCCCTCATGATCCATGCCGAGGCAGAGAAAGAACCAGCTTCAGCGAGCTGATTTTGACCAAGCGAGACAAAGAGTAAGGCGGGTTTCGAACCCGCCTTTTTTGAGCGCTGTTCAAGGACCCTCGATTGAAACGGTAAGGCGCACCTGTGCGTGCGCCATTGAAAGGGAGCGCAATGGAGATTTCACGTATTCATTCGGGCGGAGCGTTCGAACCAAAGGTCGGTTACTGCCGCGCCGTTGTTGCCGGTGGATGGATTCATGTTGCGGGCACCGTGGGGCAGGGTGATTCAGTAACGGAACAGTGCAAGAGCGCGCTGGACATAATCCATGCTGCATTGACCGAGGCCGGTGCGGATTGGAAGGATGTCGTGCGTGCGACTTACATGCTGCCGGACCGGCACGAGTTCGAACCATGCTGGCCCATTTTGAAAGACACTTTTGGGGCGCACCCCCCTGCGGCCACGATGATTGAATGCGGGTTGATCGACCCAAAATACAGGATCGAAATTGAAGTCACCGCTTTTGCACCAAGGCAGGGCTAGGCTACGTTCCTGAAACGCTTGGTCAAAACGGCCTGAACGTCATCCGGATCAAGCTCCGGCCACGGTGCACCGGATGTGATAAAACCAGCCTCGACAAGAGCTGCCTGGATGTGACCCATCTCCGGTTCGCCCATGGCCAAGCGTCCACGCGGCGTATCTGGGCGTTCCCATATGGATTTCAGGCCGGAGACAACCAACGGTCTGTTGCCCATAAAAGCCTCAAGATGCCGCGTGATCATACCTGTTGCACTGGACTTTCGACGCGCGATTATGGCCACGCGTTGATCTGGCACACCGCAGAATGCGGTTAAATGCAGTGCCGAACCTTCGCAGGCGATCACCTGTTTTGCAGCCTTGTAGCGGGCGATCTGATCCTGGACCGAGTGATACTGAGGGTGGAAAATCTCGTAACCTTGGGCACTTAGATGCGTTTCGATCTGCTTTTCTCCAAGCAGGCCACCCTTATCGAGAGACAGCTTTGACCGCGAGATATAGAGTTTCTCACCACCATTCGGAGCAATGTCCTTGGCAAAGTTGTTGTCGCGGTATTGTCGAAACGATGGTGTGCCCGTGATGATGGCGCCCAGACCAAAACCTTGGCCCGGGACAATCAATTGCTCCACGCACCGCGGTTTGCCCAGTACCTTTATTGGGACCTTAACGCCCATGGCAGCGAACATGTCACTCTGAAAAGATTTCAATGAAAGCGGACTGTCGGGACGTCTGGGCGTAAACACTATCCCATCGATATCTCCCTGCACGGCATCTAGCGCCCAAAAACGGCCAAGCGATTCCGCAACGAAATGGGAGAAATTGCGGTACAGCACGCCGCCCCAGATCCAACGCCCGGCCAAGGGTTTGGGCGCGTTGTTTAAAGGACCGAACGGCAAGGTTGTACGACCTCGGTTTCTCCAATGCGCAGCCATAGGCACATCGTGGCCGTGCGCCGTCTGCACGCCGGACAAGCTGATGTACCCGCTTGTTTCGCTCGGTTTGACAATGGCGTTTTCACAGGTCTGTATCCGCTCTGACCAGCCTCCTGCAGGGTCGGGCCAGCTGGCATCGGGGTGCGACCAGACATCATCGCGGGTGCACGTCCAGACAAAACGCGTCGAGAGTTCTTCTTTCTTCGTGAATTTCGACTTCCGAAGGATGTTCTTGCACTCGCGTATGCCGGGTTTGCCATATGCGTCAGGGTGGAATTCCAGCACGATGGCACGAATACCGCGCAGGTTCGCGTGCCGCAGCAGCTCCAACTCTCCCCCTTCGATGTCCATGATCAATACATCAGGGCGAAAGCTCTTGATGATTGTGTCGTACGAAACCGTTTCGACTTCGACCGGTGTCGTGCGGCGACGCTCATTCTGGATCAGGGACGACCCAAGGAAGGATGTCCGCAAATGAAAGGTGACGTGGTCCGGCTGATCTGCCCCGGCCGTGACAACCTGGTGGCGCACCTCCATCATCTCCTCGAGCCCGTTCATGCGATGCAATGCCCTGATATGCGGGATCAGGTTCGGATTTGCCTCAAATGAAAGAACGGCATCTGGCTGTGCATTCTTGGCAATGACCGCCCCAACCACGCCCAAACCAGCACCCAGCTCAAGCACACGATCGCCGGGTTGGACGACGTCCAAAGCACCCTTGATTTCCTCACCCTCGTACCGCCCTTCATTCATGCGGCGGATGCGGGTCTCGTTCAGGAATGGGGATGCAGGTACATGCACGCCGAAACAGGTGGCCGCGATTTCCGACGATGTTTCAATCGCGTTGATGCTGTCCCGCATAATGTGCGCCTCGTTACGAACTCTTAACACTCAGATACACGTTGGAGTGGCAGTTTCCCATTCAAATTTGGGCGAAATCTCCGGCATCAAAAACCTGCGGCGCCGGTGCCACTGGACCTCTGTGCGGTATTGCGGCATAGACTCGTCCAAACGTCGGAGGCGAAACATGGGCATTCTCAATACGCTGTTGCGCGCGGTGACTTGGTGGAACGGCCAAACGCTCAACACGCAGATTTTTACGGCTCGCAAGGGCGTGAAAGTGGGCGAAGACAGCCAGGGCAACGTCTTTTACAAAACGCAGGACGATAGCCGCCGCTGGGTCATCTACAATGGCGAGGCTGAGGCAAGCCGCGTCGATCCCGAATGGCATGGCTGGCTGCACCGCACATGGGACGAGCCGCCCACCGACAAGCCACTCAAGCGCAAGGAGTGGGAGAAGCCGCACCAACCGAACCTGACAGGCACTGCAATGGCCTATGCTCCGGCGGGTTCCATTCGACGCACAGAGCCTGCTGATCGTTCCGACTACGAAGCGTGGACGCCCGAATAAATGGCTGAGAATACGACCGAGGTTCTGGTTGGTGGTGTTGTGCTGGCAGCGGCCATTGGGTTTGCTGTCTATGGTGCGCAGGTTGCCGGTCTTGGCAGCAACAATGGCTCCGCTTACCCTCTGACCGCCAGTTTCCGCAGTCTTGAAGGCGTGAATGTCGGCACCGACGTGCGTCTTGCCGGTGTTAAGGTGGGGACCGTCACGGATGTGTCCTTGAACCCCGAAACATATCGTGCCGACACGGTTGTCTCCTTGCGAGCCGATACGCAGATCCCTGATGACAGTGCTATAATCATCAGCTCCGAAGGGTTGCTGGGCGGTAACTTCGTTGAAATCATGCCGGGCGGGTCCCCTTTTTTCTTCGAAGCCGGTGATGAAATCACAGACACCCAAGGCTCCGTGAGCCTGATTTCGTTGCTGCTCAAATTCGTCTCTGGGGGTGAAGGCGAATGATCCGGCGCGCCGCACAGGTTGCGGCGCTTGCGCTTGCGGTTGCGGTGCTCGGCACCGGAATCGCAGCGCAGGAGGAAACAGAATCCGCGTCCGGCGCGGTTCTGCGCGGGCTGGACAAATTCAGTGGTCAGGTCGTCGACATCCAGATGCTGGCTGGCCGCACTGTTCAATTTGAGCGGCTCAGCATCACCCTAACCGAATGCCGGTATCCAGCGGGTAACCCATCAGGCAATGCCTATGCGGGGTTGCAAATCACCGAAGCCGGACGCGACGGGGTTGTTTTCTCTGGTTGGATGATTGCATCAGCACCGGCGCTCAATGCGATGGAGCATGCACGCTATGACGTCTGGGTCATGCGCTGCACCACCTCGTGAAGCGTTCCAACACGGACTGAATTGAAGTCCGCGTCGTGTACCTCAAGTGCTCGCTCAAGGCGCGCATGATAGGTGGCCCTCGTGATTTCTATTGCGCCCAGGCTGGCCAGATGCGTTGTCAAAAACTGCGTGTCGAACAACACAAACCCTGTGCGACGCAGGTGATCGACGGCAGCGGCAAGCGCCATCTTGGAGGCGTTCGAGCGACGCGAAAACATGCTTTCCCCAAAGAATGCACCTTTGAGGACAACGCCATACACACCTCCCACCAGTTGTGAGCCTTCCCAGATCTCAATCGAATGGGCCTGATTGCGGTCATGCAGGGCTTTGTAAAGCTCCCTGATCTCCGGATTGATCCAAGTATCGATGCGGTCCGCACAGCCATCGACCACGCCTTCGAAATCGTTATCAAGGCGCAATATCCAGTCGCTTCGACGCATCGCACGAGCCAGCGAGCGTGACATGTGAAACCCATCCAACGGCAGCACCCCACGCATCCGCGGGTCAACCCAGAACACTTCCGGGTCATCTCGCGACTCTGCCATGGGAAAAATGCCCGAGGCATAGCCCTGCAACAACAGGTTGGGGGTCAGTCGAATATCGTCTTTCATATGCGGGTCCGCTGGGAATGACCCCAGACTAGCCCTTGCACTGGGTGTAAAAAAGGGATCGCGTGCTGCGATCCCCCTGATTTGATTGATGCGCCTTAGTCAGCTTGCGCTTCCAGCCATTTTTCCAGCCAGTGGATGTTGTAGTCACCGGTATGGATATCCTTTTCCGCCAGCAACGCATGAAACAGCGGTACGGTTGTATCGATCCCATCGATAATCAACTCACCAAGCGCGCGGTTCAGACGTGCCAACGCTTCGGCACGGTCGCGACCGTGCACGATCAGCTTTCCGATCAGGCTGTCGTAGTATGGCGGGATCGAGTAGCCGTCATAAAGTGCTGAATCGATCCGTACCCCAAGGCCGCCCGGCGCATGATATTGAGTGATCCGACCGGGTGAGGGCGAGAAGTCAGGCAGCTTTTCTGCGTTCAGGCGCACCTCAATTGAGTGCCCATTGATCTGCAGATCATCCTGATGGAATGACATGTCCATGCCGGACGCCACGCGAATTTGCTCGCGCACAAGATCGACACCAAAGATGGCCTCCGTCACCGGGTGTTCCACCTGCAGGCGGGTGTTCATTTCGATGAAATAGAACTCGCCCTTTTCGTACAGGAACTCGATAGTGCCCGCGCCGATATAGTTGATCTTGGCGACGGCATCCGCACAGATGCGCCCGATCTCGGCCCGTTCTTCGGGGCTGATCGCGGGGCCCGGGGCCTCTTCGAACACCTTCTGGTGGCGGCGTTGCAGTGAGCAATCGCGCTCGCCCAGATGTACGGCGCGGCCCTTGCCATCGCCAAAGACCTGAATCTCAATATGGCGCGGCGTGGTCAGATACTTCTCGATATAGACTTCATCATTGCCGAAAGCGGCCTTGCCCTCGGCTCGGGCAGTCATGAACGCGCTTTCCATGTCTGCGGCGGTTTGCGCCACTTTCATGCCGCGCCCGCCACCACCTGCCGTGGCCTTGATGATGACAGGATAGCCGAACTCTTCGCCGATGGCCTTTGCCTCTTCCAACGTGGCCACGCCGCCTTCGGAACCGGGCACGCAGGGCACACCAAGCGCTTTCATCGTGTCCTTGGCGGTGATCTTATCGCCCATGACGCGGATGTGTTCGGCGGTTGGGCCGATGAAGGTCAGGCCGTGATCTTCGACGATCTGCACGAATTGAGCATTTTCGGAGAGGAAGCCATAGCCGGGGTGGATGGCCTCAGCACCCGTGATCTCACAAGCCGAGATGATGGCCGGGAAGCTCAAGTAGGATTGCGGCGACGCGGGCGGGCCAATGCAGACGGATTCGTCGGCCATACGCACATGCATTGCGTCGGCGTCCGCAGTGGAATGCACTGCGACGGTAGCAATGCCCATCTCGCGCGCGGCGCGGATGACGCGCAGGGCGATCTCTCCGCGGTTGGCAATCAGGATTTTGTTGAACATGCGCCGATCCTTATTCGAGGATCACAAGCGGTGCGCCAAATTCCACGGCGGCGCCGTCATCAACCAGGATACGTTTGATCGTGCCTGCGCGTGGGGCAGGGATGTGGTTCATTGTTTTCATCGCTTCGACGATGAGCAGCGTGTCGCCTTCGCTGACCTGTTGTCCGACCTTGATGAAGGACGGCGCACCCGGTTCAGCCTGCATGTAGACAGTGCCAACCATCGGGGACGTGACGGCGCCGGGATGGCTGGCCGGGTCAGCGGCGGGTTCTGCCGTTGGTGCTTCTGCGGCCGGTGCGGCTGCTGGTGCGGGGATTGCAGCGGGTGCAGGTGCAGCGACTTGTGCTACAACCTGTTGCGCCGTCTGGCGCGACACACGCACGTTCAGGCTGTCAGCTTCGCCATATTCACGTTTGACCTGTAGTTCAGTCAGGTCATTCTCACGCAGCAGTTCCGCAAGTGCCTGGATAAAGGCCACGTCCGCGTCATGGTTGCTCTTTGTCATTCTTGTCCTCAACCGTTTGGTCGTGGCCGCGCAAAAAAAGCGCGGCCCGTAGTGCTCTTCGCTGCTTATAGCGGTGCAATGACGCAGAGGAAAGCGCTGTGACAGTTCGCTGGTGCTTGTCGAATTGAGCAGCAGATCGGACAGGTCCCAGAACAAAAAAAACCGGCCCCGTAAAGGGACCGGTTTGCGCATCTGACGTCCCCAGGTTCGGTCAGATGGCGAGGTATTCCGCCCGCAATTCTTCGTTTTCGAGCACTTCGGCGGCAGTGCCATCGAAAACGATCCCGCCAGTATCCAGGATCACAGCACGGTCCGCCAATTGCAGCGCGCGCACCGCATTTTGTTCCACGATCACGGTCGTGATTCCCTGTTCCTTGATGACGGTCAGGGTCTTTTCGATCTCATCCACGATGACCGGCGCCAGACCTTCATAAGGCTCGTCCAGAAGCAGAACTTTAATGTCCCGGGCCAGCGCACGGGCGATGGCCAGCATCTGTTGTTCACCGCCTGACAGGGTTGTGCCCTCTTGGGTGCGCCGTTCGCCGAGCCGGGGGAACAGGTCATAGAGCCGCTCGATGGACCACCCAATCGGTGGCGCAATCTGCGCAAGCTTAAGGTTCTCTTCGACGGTGAGGCCAGGGATGATGCGCCGATCCTCGGGCACCAGACCCAGACCGGCCTGGCTGGCCTCGTGGCTCGACATCTTGTGTAATGGCTGGTGGTCCAGCCATATCTCACCACGGGTGACTTCCGGGTCGCCAATCCGGGCAATAGAGCGCAGCGTTGACGTTTTGCCAGCGCCATTGCGGCCCAGTAGCGCAAGGATTTCGCCTTCGTGCACGTTGAAGCTGATGCCTTGCACAATGTAGCTTTCGCCGTAGTAGGCGTGCATGTCCCAGACACTCAGAAATGCCGGAGCGGTTGCGGCGTGGTTCACGCCTTTGGAAAAGTCGGGTTTGACGTTCATCTGCTCAGCTCCTTATGCAGCATCTTGGGATTCACCCAAGTACGCTTCACGTACCTTCGGATGGCCCTTGATGTTGTCGGGCGTGTCTTCGACCAGCGGTGTGCCTTGCGCCAGAACAGTGATCCGTTCGGCCAGGCTGAATACCACGTGCATGTCGTGTTCGATGATCGAGATGGTGATGTCCCGCTCGTCCTTGATTTGTTTAAGCAGGTCGATGGTGTTGTTGGTGTCGGCACGCGCCATGCCGGCCGTGGGTTCATCAAGCAGCAGCAGGCGGGGTTCTTGCGCAAGGCACATTCCGATCTCGAGCCGACGTTTGTTGCCGCGCGACATAGTCGCGGCGTTGTCGTTGCGCGCGTCCGCCATGTTCATCTCTACAAGCATTTCTTCAGCCCGCTCGACGATTTCGCGGTCTTTCATCATGCTGATGAACGCGTTGGGTGTGAACGCCCCGTCCCGCTTGGCAAAGCAGGGGATCATCATGTTTTCCAGCACGGACAGATCGCCAAATATCTCGGGCGTCTGGAATACGCGGGAAATGCCCATTTGATTGATCTCATATGGCTTGCGTCCCAGCACCGACTGGCCGTCGAACATGACGGACCCCGTGTCAGGGATCAGCTTGCCCACCAGGCAGTTCAACAGTGTCGACTTGCCTGCGCCATTTGGCCCAATGATGGCGTGTACGGTGTTCTCTGCGACGCTGAGATTCACGTCTCCCAGCGCTTGCAGGCCACCGAACCGTTTGCCCACGTTTTTGACTTCAAGGATACCCATCTTGTCTCTCCTTATTCCGCAGGTGTGGTTTTGCCATCAGGCGTGTCAGTAGACTTCTTCTTGCGGCCAAAGAGACGCGCAATCCGTTGTCCCCCTTCGACCAGCCCACCGGGCAGAAAGATCACGACCAACATGAAGATCAGGCCAAGCGTCAGGTGCCAACCTTTCCCGATGAAGGGGTAGATCAGTGTGACCACGAAGTCTTCAAGCCCGTCCGGCAGGAAGGCGAACCAGGTGTGCAGGATGTCGGAGTTGATCTTGGACAGGATGTTTTCCATGTACTTGATTGCACCAGCACCTAGGACCGGGCCGATAAGCGTGCCAACACCGCCGAGGATCGACATCAGCACCACTTCACCCGAGGCCGTCCAGAACATGCGTTCCGCACCAACCTGTGTGTCCATGGCTACCATCAGGCCGCCTGCCAAACCGGCATACATGCCCGAGATGACGAACGCCGCGAGCGTGTAGGGCTTGGCGTTGAGGCCGGTGTAGTTCAAACGTTGTTGGTTCGACTTCACAGCGCGCAGCATCATGCCAAAGGGTGAGCGGAAAATGCGGATCGACATGTAGAAGGCCAGCAACATCACGATGGCGGCAACGTAGTAGCCCGCGTTGAATGTGAACAACCAACTGCCCACGCTCCATTCGATGCTTGATCCCATCTCAAGTCCGAACAGGTTGGCCTTTGGCGTCGCGCCATCGGCAAGTGACCCGTCCAGAATGCGCGGATCGTTGACCTTTGGCTGCAGGCCGGTTTCACCGCCGGTGATCGGTGTCAGCACCGAATAGGCCAGGGAGTAGGACATCTGCGCAAAGGCCAGCGTCAGGATCGAGAAGTAGATGCCGGAGCGGCGCAGGCTGATCCATCCCACTGCGAGACTGAAAACACCCGCCACAATGACCGACACGATGATGGCCGGTACAACGTTCATGGTCAGCAGTTTCATCATCCAGATCGCGGCGTAGGAACCGACGCCCAGAAAGGCCGCATGACCGAAGGACAGGTAGCCGGTAAGGCCGAAGAGGATGTTGAACCCGATGGCGAAGATGCCAAAGATCACGAAGCGCTGCATCAGGTCCGGATAGCCTGCATTGAACTGCGCCATGCCCGATCCTTCAGGGAAGGGGTTCAGGATGAAGGGAGCCAGTGCAACCAGTACGGCGACCAAAAGCAGAAGGCGGAAGTCTTTTTTGTCCAGTCCAAACATGGATCAGTCCTCCATCACGCCCTTGCGGCCCATAAGGCCCCGAGGACGGGTCAACAGAATGATGATGGCCACCAGGTAGATGATGATCTGGTTCAGGCCGGGCAACACGTTCAGGACTTCGCGCATCGAAGCAAAGCTTTCGAGGATGCCCAGAAGGAAGCCAGCGGCGACAGCGCCGGGCAGAGAGCCCATGCCGCCCACAACGACCACCACGAAGCTGAGGACAAGGAAGTCCATGCCCATGTGATAGTTGGGCGAGTTGATCGGCGTATACATCACGCCCGCTAGGCCAGCGACGGCGGCTGCAATGCCGAACATCAGGGTAAAGCGGCGGTCGATGTTGATGCCCAGAAGCTGCACAGTCTCGCGGTCGGCCATACCGGCCCGTACAACCATCCCGAAGGTGGTGAACTGCAGGAAGGCGAATACCGCGCCGATGATCACGGCGGCAAAGGCAAAGTAGATGATGCGCCAATAGGGATAGATGATCGTGTTTGGATCAAAGCCCATCATGGCCCCGAAATCGAACGACCCCTTGAAGGCTGCCGGGGCAGGTGTTGGGATCGGGTTAGCGCCATAGTAATACTTGATGATCTCTTGCAGAACGATGGCGAGGCCGAAGGTCACCAGGATCTGGTCCGCATGGGGACGTTTGTAGAAGTGTTTGATCAACCCGCGTTCCATGATCACGCCGATGGCGATCATCACCGGGATGGCGAACAAGATCGAAAGCGGGACGGCCCAGTCGATGATAGTGTTGCCTGCAGCCTCTCCAAACCAGTCGTAGACGTAAGGAACGTCCACTTTCAGTGGGTTGCCCAAAAAGTCCTTTTGGGTCTCGTCCACGACCGTGTGGCTGAGCGTCAGGATCCGGCTTAGCGTGACAGCGCAGAAGGCGCCAATCATAAACAAGGCGCCGTGGGCAAAGTTCACCACGCCCAAGGTGCCGAAAATCAGCGTAAGACCCAGCGCGATCAGCGCATAGGCCGAGCCCTTGTCGAGCCCGTTGAGAATTTGAAGGATGATCGCTTCCATCGGCCGAACCTCTGGTTTGGGGGCATCTGTCCCCGCGGGGACACATTATGTTAAATTTCAGGATGCCTGGGATCAGGTGCCAGGGAAGGGTGGGACGCATGCGCCCCACCCTTGGTTTCGTGGCTTATGCGCCAGGGTTGCAGGACCCCAGTTCGCCACCGAAGATCGATGCGTCGTAGGTGACCTGCGACACAGGTGTCACTTCGACGATTTCGAGAAGGTCGAACTCGGATGTCGGGTTCTCTTTCCCTTTCACGACCAGCACGTCCTTGAAGCACTGGTGGTCTTCGGCGCGGTACAGCGTGGGACCGTTGCCCATGCCGTCGAATTCGAAGCCTTCTAGGGCTTCTGCAACTGCGCAGGGGTTGAACGACCCGGCACGTTCCACGGCGTCTGCATAGAGCAGGGCCTGAACGTAGCAGGTGTGTGCGGCCTGGCTTGGCGGGAAGCCGTACTTGGTGCCGAAGGACTGAACGAACGCTTTGGAGCCTTCGTCCTGCAGCGACCAGTGCCAGTTGGTGGAACCAAAGATCCCCTTCACGTTGGCGCCCGCACCCTTCGCCATCAGGCGCGAGTAGAGCGGAACAACGATCTCGAAGTTTTTGTTGTTCACCAGCTTGTCACGCAGGCCGAACTGAACCGCGTTGGTCAGCGAGTTCACCATGTTGCCGCCGTAGTGGTTCAGAACCAGCACGTCCGCACCCGATTGCAGAACCGGCGCGATGTAGGACGAGAAGTCGGTCTGTGTCAGCGGCGTTTTCACGGCTGCAACAGTTTCCCAACCCATGGCTTCGGTCGAGGTGCGCACGGCTTCTTCGGTCGTGTAACCCCAGTTGTAGTCGGCGGTCAGATGGTAGGCTTTACGATCCGTGCCGTAGTTGTTGGCCAGAATCGGTGCAAGCGCTGCACCGGACATGTAGGAGTTGAAGAAGTGGCGGAAGCCATTGGCCTTCTTGTCCTTACCGGTGGTGTCGTTCGAGTGGGTCAGACCCGCCATGAAGAT
>NZ_JBYNDP010000109.1:0-12477 GCF_059783535.1 Tateyamaria sp.
ATCGACAACTTCGAAACCTGCGCCTTCCATCATCATCGACACAAGGTTCTTACCGATATCGTGGATATCACCCTTCACTGTGCCGATGACCATCTTACCTACGCGCGGCGCGCCGGTTTCGGCCAGAAGTGGCTTTAGGATCGCCATACCACCCTTCATCGCGTTGGCGGCCAGCAACACCTCGGGCACAAACAGAATGCCGTCACGGAAGTCATGGCCGACGATTGTCATGCCGCCGACCAGCGCCTTGGTCAGGATGTCATAGGGCATCCATTTCCGTTCAAGCAGGATGTTGACACCTTCCTCGATCTCTTCCTTGAGACCGTCGTAAAGGTCGTCAAACATCTGCTGGACAAGCTCTTCGTCATCAAGCTCGGACAGGATGATTTCGTCTTCGTCTGACATGGGCATTCCTCTTGAATGGGTGCCGGACCCGGTGCCTAGTTTTTCGAGTTATCGTTCAGAATGTCGCAGTTGGACTGTCCGAATTGCGACATGGCCAGCTTCGCGTGCGACGCGAGCAGACACTTTTGTGTGCCGTTGCATGCTGAAACTCCGCCGAGTTTTGCAAGTAATCTGGCGGATGTTCTCATTATGTTCTATATTGCCGTTATGAAGCATGATCTGCAGACCAGCACACCAAAGGCGCGGGGCGCCGTGTCCAATACGGTCAGCCGCTATGACGCGATTAGCCGCCATTCGGAGGCGGATGGATGGGAGATGGAGGAAGATCTTCCGACACTGCGGACCGAGGTCAGCATTGAGCGTCCGCGCAGCATGATCAGTTACAATAGGTCGCCTGATTTGCCTTTTGATCGGTCGATCAATCCCTATCGAGGATGTGAGCACGGGTGCGTCTACTGTTTTGCGCGTCCCAGCCATGCGTACTTGGGTCTTTCGCCAGGTCTTGATTTCGAGACACGCCTTGTGGCCAGACCTGAAGCGCCCGCCGTGTTGAAGGCGGAGCTGGCACACAAGCGCTACAAGGTCGCGACTATGGCGATTGGCACCAATACTGATCCATACCAACCGATTGAGCGCGAGCATGGTATTATGCGCGCCTGTCTTGAGGTTTTTGAGGCGTGTAATCACCCTGTCGCCATCGTAACCAAAGGCACGTTGATTGAGCGTGATATGGATATTCTTGGCCGCATGGCTGCAAAGGGGCTGGCGCGTGTCGGGTTTTCGGTGACCACGCTCGATCCGGTACTGTCGCGCGCGATGGAGCCCAGGGCGCCGACGCCCAAGCGGCGCCTTGAAGCGATACGCAGGTTGACGGCGGCCGGTATTCCAGTTCGCATCATGGCGTCGCCCATGGTGCCAGCCCTGACCGATCCCGAACTCGAGGCGATCTTGGAAGCAGGCGCGGATGCGGGCGCGGGCAGTGCCAGCTGGATCATGCTGCGACTGCCGCAAGAGGTGTCGCCACTCTGGCAAGAGTGGTTGGCCGTGCACCACCCGAACCGCGCGCACCGCATCATGTCGCGCCTGCGTGAAATGCACGGGGGCAAAGACTACGATGCCCGCTGGGGGCACCGGATGCGGGGCGAAGGACCCTATGCCGAGATTGTCGCACATCGGTTCAAAGTGGCCATCAAGCGTTTGGGGTTGAAGGAAAAACTGCCGCCGATGCGCACAGACCTCTTTCGGCCGCCGCGCGCACCAAGCGCACAGTTGAGCCTGTTCTAGGCTGCACGCCGTCCACGGCGTTTGCGGGTGGGGCGGTTGTCATCGTCACCGGTGCCGTCACTCGCTGAAGAAAATGCACCCAGCGCTTCAACAATTGCATCCAGTGACGGGGCTGGCTGTACCGGGCGGGTGTCCAAGGCCTCGCGCATCTTCTCGAGATGGGCCGGGGTTGTGCCACAGCAACCGCCAACTATGGTCGCGCCACAATTGCGCGCCATGGCGGCATAATCGCCCATCAACTCCGGTGTGCCATCATAATGAATATGTCCATCATGGTATTTTGGAATGCCCGCATTGCCCTTGGCGATGATGGGCAATGTTGTACCGGTGGCGGCAAAGCCCAGCACCGTGCGCAACAGGTCGGATGCACCTGTGCCGCAATTGGCCCCAAAGGCCAGTGGCGGGAAATCCAGCCCAGCGACGAGCGCGGCCATATCCGTGCTGGTCACACCCATCATCGTGCGGCCTGCCGTGTCAAAGCTCATGGTGCCGACCCAAGGCAATTCGGCCCGGGCAAATCCTTCGGCGGCGGCGGTGTATTCTTCGGGGGCCGAAATGGTTTCCAACCAGCCGATATCTGCGCCGCCTGCCTTCAATCCGGCTGCGGTTTCTTGGAACATCTCGACCGCATCTGAGTGGGTGAGGCTGCCGACAGGTTCCATGATATCACCTGTCGGACCAACGGATCCTGCAACGATCACCTTGCGTCCTGCTGCATCCGCGACCTCGCGGCCAATTTCGGCAGCGATCTTGCTCAGTTCGAAGGCGCGGTGGCCTGCGTCGTGCAGCTTGAGGCGTGAGGCATTGGCGCCAAAGGAGTTGGTCAGAAACACGTCGCTTCCCGCGTCAACGGCGCCCTTGTACAGCGCTTTGATTTTTTGTGGTTCCTCCTCGTTCCACAACTCTGGTGCGTCACCTGACATCAGGCCCATGGCAAACAGATTGGTGCCTGTAGCGCCGTCGGCCAACAGAGTGCCTTTTTCGGCCAGAAGAGTGGTCAGAGCGTCGGACATGATCGAACCTTTCGCGCGCGTAATTTTGATCACTTGTCATGCCGCGGAACGTGAAGCCAGTTCATAATTCTCATCTTCATGATGAAGCGCGTTTGTATTTGCCTCTGGCAACCGGGTCGGCAGTGGGTTCGGGGCCCGAATGGTGCGTGCAATGTCACCCAATCCCAGCATCAAGCCAATCCAGGTTGGGGCAGCGGCATATCTGGGGACCCAGCGCGGGGCAAACGCCGATTTGAACTGGCGCAATCCGGTGCCTCCGGCATAACGGACGGCCACCTGCGCCGCCCAACGCCACAGCGGGCTTGCCGGGTCCGGGCAGGCGGTCACCGACGCGAGGCTGACGCGCCTGCAGCCCATAGATTTTGCATCCAGCAGGGCCTTGTGGACAATCGCGTGTACCGTGCCATCCGGTGCGTCTTTGCCATGGCGCATGATGTCGAGACACCAATCCGCCCGGCCTTGATGAAATGTGACAAATCCAACCAGTTCCGAACCTGAATATGCGCTGACAACCCACTGATCACAAACATAGTTCGGGCAGTACCGCCCCATGCTTCCGCCACGGGCTGGGCCGCATTCGGCTTGCCACTCTGCGTCGATCTGGTGTGACTTTCGCCGGGGCAAAGCGACATCTGATCGCAAGGTAATCCCGGCCTTCTCCGCAGTCCGCAGTTTGCGGCGCAACCGGCGGCGCGACGGAGCATCAACACAGTAGTTTTCCAGATCGACGATGGCATCGTCGGCAATGTGCAAAACAGCCCACCTGGCGCGTCTTGCTTTCTGCGTCAACCGTTGCCCGGATTTGTACAGCATTGGGATGCGTCCATGGGACCGCGCGGTGCCGCGCAGCCACCGCAGAACGCTCGCTTCAGCATGGCCTGCCGGATCTGTAAACAGTGTTCGAGTTTGTGGCGTTGGCCAAATTGGTGCTTCGGCACCGGACATTGCTGGATCAATCCGGCCACCGTTCTGGCGCAACGCCTGTGCCTCGCTGCGAGGCAATGTTTGCCACCGCGGTGTCGGCTCGATGCCTTTGGCGGCAGCGGGCAAGGGACGGAACATTGCCAGCATCGCGAGACAGGCCGGTCCAGCGTAATAAACAACACGAAATGCCAGAATTGCCGCTAGAACACCGGCTTCCGCTCCGGCGCCGGCGGGCAGGGCCGACACCAGTATTAATTCGAACGGACCGACTCCGCCGGGTGTGTTCGACATCAATCCACAGCCCAGGGCGACCATGAACAGCGGCAGCAATACCTCAAATGCCATAGTGCCGGGGGGCAGCAACACCCAAAGTGCCGCAGCCGCAAGGGCCATGTCGGCCAGCGCCCAGATCAGGATTGAACCGGCGATGCGCAGGCTGGGCAGTGGAACCTGGTGGCGCCCAATGTTCAAGGTTGGGCACCAGAACAGCAATGCGGCACAAGCGGGCAACAGAACGATGGCGCCGACGGACAAGGGCGTCGTCCAAGCTGGTGCCGGTAAAATGGCGCTGACCAGTCCGGTGACGAAAGCCCAGGCCACGACGAAGGTTAGTGACACCAGTGTGGACAGTTTCAATGCTTGCGTGACGCTCATCCCCGGCAGCATGCGCCACCGCGCTAGGGCGCCAGACACAAGGCCAAAGCCAACTGTTTGACCGATGGCGATTCCCACGGCCCCTGTGATCCGTGCCTGACCTTCCGGTACATCGGTGCCAAGTGTTCGATGTGCCTGCACGTCATATTGACCAACGGCAAAAAAGCTTCCAAGAGTCAGAAAGGAAGCCAGGCCCCACTGAAAAGGAGAGATGTCAGCCAGCTGTTGCGGCAGGCTTGCTACCACGTCCACAGGGATTTGGCGGGCCAGAAGCATGAAACATGCCGCAAGGATCATCATCGGCATGCCGACCCTAAGGGCGGTGCGAACCACCGCCAATGCCTGAATTCTGTGCACGTACCAACCCTTTCCCGCAGTCCCCGATCAAGGGCTAGCGGGCAAGGGTGTGCCATTTCTTAACGGACGTGAGGCAATTGGTGACAATGCAAATCAAAAAGCGCGCGCCAAGACTGGCATGCGCTCAGTTTCGCACTAAGTTTGCGCTTCAAGGCTTTGATTTTATTCCAGTTCGCTCATCAAATGAGCTTTTGCTTCGGCCATGAGTTCAGCCATCTTGGCACGGATTGTAGCTTCATCCGACTTTGTACCAAGGTCACCAGCCACCTTGCGATAAACGTCCTCGTGGCCTGCTTCTTCGAAATCGGATTTCACAACTTCCCGCGCGTAGTCTTCTGCGGCAGCGCCGGTCTTGCCCATTAGGTCGGCGGCCCATAGGCCCAGCAGCTTGTTACGGCGGGCGTCCGCCTTGAACTGCATTTCCGCATCATGGGCGAATTTGTTTTCAAAAGCGCTTTCGCGCTCGTCAAAGGTGCTCATCGGCAAACCCCTTTCTGGCTTATCTTTCCTTCAGATATGCAGGCCAGGGCGCGCCGCGCAACCCCATTGCTTGCGGCATTTGGGTCGATTGCTTATGAGGTGCCCATTGGCGGGGAGACTCATCACCCCCGTACACGCGAAAGGACGCCCATGGCGCGACGCAAGAAGATTTACGAAGGCAAGGCCAAGGTTTTGTACGAAGGCCCGGAGCCAGGCACCATAGTTCAGTACTTCAAGGATGATGCCACTGCCTTCAACGCCCAGAAGAAAGACGTGATTGAAGGCAAGGGTGTATTGAACAATCGCCTGAGCGAATTCTTCATGACGGGCCTTGGACAGATTGGGGTACCGACGCACTTCCTCAAGCGTCTGAACATGCGCGAACAGTTGGTGCGCGCCTGCGAGATCGTGCCGCTTGAGGTGATCGTGCGCAATTATGCGGCGGGGACCATGAGCGAACGGCTTGGGATTGAGGAGGGCACTCAGTTGCCGCGCCCGATCGTCGAATACTGCTACAAGGATGACAAGCTGGGCGACCCGCTTGTGACCGAAGAGCACATCGCCGCTTTTGGATGGGCCAGCCAGCAGGACATGGACGATATCCTGTCCCTTGCCCTGCGGGTCAACGACTTCCTGAGCGGTGTCATGCTGGCCGTCGGTATCCGCCTCGTCGATTTCAAGATCGAGATTGGCCGCGTCTATGACGGTGACTTCATGCGCCTGATCGTTGCAGACGAGATCAGTCCGGACAGTTGCCGCTTGTGGGACATCGAGACAGGCCAGAAGTTGGACAAAGACGTGTTCCGTCGCGATCTGGGCAACTTGGCCGATGCCTACACCGAGGTGGCACGCCGTCTGGGAGTCATGCCCAAGAACGCAGCGCCCATTTCGAAACCGACGCTTATCAATTGAAAGAGACGAACATGAAAGCGACCGTGCATGTGATGTTGAAGAACGGTGTTCTGGACCCACAGGGCGAAGCGGTGCGTCACGCACTTGGGGCATTGGGCTTTGATGGGGTGAACGGCGTGCGCCAGGGCAAGGTTATTGAGCTCGACCTGGCTGAAGGCACGAATGAAGCAGACGTGACGGCCATGTGTGAGAAGTTGTTGGCCAATACGGTGATTGAAAGCTACCGGGTTGAGATGAGCTGAACCGTATTCGGAAAGTGCGGTGGGTTACCTGCCAAATCCGATCAGTTTCACCCCTTCAGTAGTTGCCAAACCCTAATACAAAGGAGCGCGTGACGTGAAAGCTGCCGTTGTTGTTTTCCCCGGATCCAACTGTGATCGAGATTTGGCTGTAGCATTTCGCAATGCGGGTGCGGATGTCGAAATGGTTTGGCACAAGGACACCGAGCTTCCTGCGGGCGTAGACATGGTGGGTGTGCCGGGTGGCTTTTCCTTTGGTGATTACTTGCGGTGTGGCGCCATCGCAGCCAATTCACCGATCTGCAAAGCCGTCAAAGGGCATGCAGAGCGGGGCGGATATGTGTTTGGCGTATGTAACGGATTTCAGGTTTTGACCGAGACCGGAATCCTGCCCGGCGCGCTGCTGCGCAATGCCGGGCTCAAGTACATCTGCAAAACGGTTGGCCTAAAAGTAGAGACATCGCAATCGGCGTTTACCGAAGGCTACAATGCTGGCGATGTAATCGACATTCCCATTGCACATCACGATGGCAACTACTTTGCAGACGACAGCACGTTGAATGCACTCGAGGGCGATGATCGCATTGCCTTCCGCTATACCGACAACCCAAACGGATCGCGCAACGACATCGCCGGTATTCTGTCCGAGAACCGTCGCGTCCTTGGCATGATGCCCCACCCAGAGCGGGCGGCGGACTCAGGCCATGGTGGGACCGATGGACAGGCGCTCTTTCGCGCAGTGGTGGGGCAACTGACATCTGCGTGACTTGAGCCGGAACCATCGACGCCGTAGGTTCCTCTTTATGCCAACTGCTGATCGACCCTCTGCGCCGCGCACATCCGCCACAAGTTGGCGCGTACGAATTGCGCTTGTCCTTTTGACCGTCGCAGCGGTTGCAACCGTCTTTTTCACAAACCGGCTGCTGACAGACAGATTTACCGAAACCACTCGAAACAGGGCGGAACTCAGGCTCGCGCTGTACTCTGGCAACCTGCTTAGTGAACTGCGCCAGAGTCAGATTGTTCCACAGCTTCTGGCGCGCGACCCGACACTGATCGGGGCGCTGAACAGCCAAGATTATCAGCAATCGACACAGCGCCTGATTTCCTTTGTGGAAGAGATCGGCGCGGCTAATCTAAATCTGCTGGACCGTGACGGGCGGACCGTTGCGGCCACGGATCGAAATCGCCTTGGTTCCAATCACCGAACTGAGCCTTTTTTCATTAACGCGCTGCGTGCCAGCGGCACTATTTTCACTCTTACCGAACGTGAAGCCGGTGGATTCGACTTTACCTATTCTCGCCGTGTGACAGCGGGCGGTGATGTTCTGGGCGTGATCGCTGTCGAGGTAGATTTGCAGAAGTTCGAACGCGCTTGGGCTGGAATCTCGGCCGCTGTATTGGTCACAGACAGCGCAGGCCAGATCATCTTGAGTACGGAACCACGGTGGCGTGGACGCACGGAAGAAGATGCACTGGCGCGCCAAACTCCACAGAGCGCAATTGAACGCGCCATTCGCGCGACGGCGGATTGGACGGCGTTGCCGCCCGATGCCTATTTGCAGGGAGAAGGGGTGATGCGTCTTGAGGCGCGCATTCCATTTCGTGGCTGGCGTATGACGTCATTTACCACCTATGCTAGTGTTCGTGAGCGCGTGAACGGAGTTCTCGCGCTTGAGATCATGGGATTCGCCATTCTTTTGGCGCTCGCTTTCTATGCAATGAGCCGCAGGTCGGCTTTGCGGCTGGCGTTGTTCGCGCGGGAGTCGGCAGAGCTTCGCCACCTTAATGTGCAGTTGCAGCGAGAAATTGCCGAGCGAAAACGGGTTCAGGAAGACCTCGCGCAAGCCGAACAAACCCTTGAGCAGTCGTCGAAACTCGCGGCGTTGGGTGAGATGTCGGCAGCAGTCAGCCACGAGCTGAACCAACCACTGGCGGCAATGAAAACTTATCTGGCCGGGGCGCGTCTGTTGCTGCGCAGAAACCGTCCGGATGAGGCGTTGGTTGGTTTTGGTCGTATCGATGATTTGATTGAACGGATGGGTGCGATCACGCGCCAGCTCAAGTCTTATGCGCGAAAGGGACAAGACGCGCTAAGCCCTGTAAATATGGGCGATGCGCTGGCGTCTAGTCTGTCGATGATGGAACCACAACTGCGGCAGCGCCGGGTTCTGATCAACCGGGTTGTACCGCCCGAGCCAATAGAAGTTCTTGGCGACCGGATGCGGATCGAACAGGTGATGGTGAACCTGTTGCGCAATGCCATAGACGCCACCAAATCTGAACGAGAGCCGCAGGTTGATATCATCCTGTCGGCGGGAGAGACGGCAACGCTGACCGTGCGTGACAACGGACCGGGTATTGAGGATTTGGATAGTCTGTTTGAACCCTTCTACACGACAAAGCAGCCGGGCGATGGCGTAGGGTTGGGCCTTGCCATCTCCTCCGGCATTGTAAACGATTTAGGCGGACGGCTCGTTGCCCGTAATGGACAAGCAGGCGGTGCCGTCTTTGAAATGCAGCTTCCGATCCTTGATGATGAAGGCTCGGGAGGTGAAGACAACAAGATCAGAGCGGCGGAGTAAGCCACAATGACACAAGCCATGAAAATTGCCATCGTCGATGACGAGCAGGACATGCGCCAATCCATCAGCCAATGGCTGGCCTTGTCAGGCTACGACACCGAAACTTTTGCTAGCGCCGAGGATGCTTTGAAGGTGTTGGGGCCAGAATACCCCGGTATCGTAATCTCCGATATCAAGATGCCCGGCATGGACGGGATGCAGTTCCTTAAAAAGCTGATGGGCAATGACAGCGCTTTGCCCGTTATCATGATCACGGGCCACGGGGATGTGCCCATGGCGGTTGAAGCCATGCGCGTAGGGGCTTTTGATTTTCTTGAAAAACCGTTCAACCCGGACCGGATGAGCGAGTTGGCCAAGCGTGCCACCGGTGCCCGCCGCTTGACCATGGACAACCGTGCCCTGCGTCGCGAGCTGAGCGACGGCGGCCAGCTGATGAAGAAGCTGATTGGTCAGTCGCCGGTGATGGAGCGTCTGCGCGAGGACATTTTGGATCTTGGTCAAGCCGATGGTCACGTACTGATTGATGGTGAGACTGGCACCGGCAAGACGCTGGTGGCCCATGCTCTGCATGCTGTTGGCAGCCGCGCAGGCAAGAAATTCGTCCTGGTCAGCTGTTCGGCCTGGGAAGAAGAAGCGCTGGCCAAACGCCTGTTTGGTCCCATGCTGCCTGAGGACAGTGCCTTGCCTGCAATCGAAGAAGCCCGCGGCGGGACCCTTGTTCTTGAGGATATCGAGGCCCTGAGCGAAGCTCTGCAGGCGCGGCTCTTGTCCGTGATCAACGAGCAGGGCACCCCGGCTGAAACCCGTATCGTCGGCATCTGCAATATGCAGGAAGCGGGCCGCACGTGCGAGGATGCGCTGCGCCCGGACCTCTACTACCGGCTGGCTGCGCTGAAGATCACCGTGCCGCCACTGCGCCAACGGGGCGAGGACATTCTGACCCTGTTTACCCGGCTGAGCGACCAGTTTGCCGATGAATATGGATGTGAGGCCCCCAAGGTGTCGGCCCAAGAGGCAGCGCAACTGTTGCAGGCCCCGTGGCCGGGCAATGTGCGTCAGCTGATCAACATTGCGGAGCGCGCCGTGTTGCAGGCCCGTCGGGGCACTGGATCAATTGCATCCTTGCTGATGAACGATCACGAGGAAATGCAGCCGGTGATGACCACCGAAGGCAAGCCTTTGAAAGAGTATGTCGAGGCGTTCGAACGCATGCTGATCGACAACACGATGCGTCGTCACAAAGGGTCCATCGCCAGTGTCATGGAAGAGCTTTGCCTGCCGCGTCGGACTCTGAACGAAAAGATGGCGAAGTACGGTTTGCAGCGTTCTGACTATCTCTGATCACCTTACGTGACAGCCTGTTGAAACAAGTGACTGCAGGGGGACTCGGCGGTCATTTTGTTTCGTCTGCGCGCGTGGCATGAGTGCGGCATTGGTGTTGGGAGATTGCTGTGATGATGCCGGATGCGTTCCTGTTTGACATGGATGGGCTGCTTTTGGACAGCGAGCGTGTCTATTCGGCCGTGGCGCAGGAACTGCTCGTACCGCACGGGTTCGCGGCGCGGGACGTCGAGGCGCATTTTCTGACTTTGGTTGGGGTCTCGGGCGACGCAGCGCGGCAGAAAATAGCATCTTTTCTTGGTCACGAATTCGATTTAGCCGGATTTGATGTGGCCTGGCATTCCGAGGTCTCTCGCCGTGTGGCAGAGACCGTACCATTGCGCCCCACGGTGCGAAACAGCGTCGAGCGGTTGGCAGGGCAGGGGGCTAGGATGGCGGTTGTGACCTCGACCAATGGTGACACAGCACGCCGACATCTGGATAAAGCGGGGCTTTTGCAGCATTTCGAAGTGGTCGTCGGCGGAAACGAAGTTCCCGCGCGCAAACCCGATCCCGCACCCTATCTTCAAGCAGCCACGGCGATGGCCGTCGATCCTACCCGCTGCGCCGCGTTTGAGGACAGCGATAGTGGGATTACAGCGGCTGTGCGTGCCGGTTGCATTGCTGTTCAGGTGCCTGATTTGCGTCCTGCTGACCGGCCATTGCCTCCGCTCGGGCAGCGGGTTGCCTCCAACTTGTGGGCAGCCATCGAACAGGTTGGCGGATTTGGTGCTTTCCCTGAGGCACATCAGAACACCCGACGCTGATCCGCTAAGCACGCTTGCCTGTCCTCAACGCTGGTGAGACGGTGCTGTGGTGTGACGTATGTAATTGGTAGGGTCATCCGACGATGAAGATTGTCAGTCTGAATGCCTGGGGTGGGCAGGTCTGGGATGCGCTTGCGTCTTGGATCGCTGGCTTAGATGTGGACGTTTTGTGTCTCCAAGAAGTGACGCGCGCGCCGGTGCCGAGCCCGGAATGGCTTCGCTATGTCGATCCCTATCGTGACTTGGCGCAGCGGGCGGACCTGTTCGGCGGCATTTCTGCGCTGCTTCCTGACCATCAATCCTTCTTCGCGGCGGCTACACGCGGTGTTTTAAAGGATGATGACGGTGCCGCCGTTCCTTCTGAACATGGTTTGGGCTTATGGGTTCGGCGGAACTTGGCGGTTACTCAACTTGCGCAGGGTTTTGTGCATGGGACGTTTCGGCCAGATGGATGGGGCGTCGAACCCGTGCCACGCACTATGCAGGTGGTACAGGTCCAGGATCCCGACACAGATCGGTCGCTTTGCGTGGGCCATTTCCATGGATTGCGGGACCCGTCGGGCAAAGGCGACACGGCGGCCCGCACACTGCAAACAGAACGCGCGATGGGGCTCTTCTGCTCGCTGTGGAAGCAAGACATCCCGGCGGTGCTTGCCGGGGATTTCAACCTTTTACCGGACAGTGCCAGTTTTGCGCAGTTTGCGCAGATCGGGCTACATGACCTGATTGCGCATCACCGCATCATCGACACCCGCACGACGCTTTACAAAAAGAGCCAACGTTTTGCCGATTACATGCTGGTGTCCGATGATCTGCTGGCAACAAGCACATTTGATGTGCCGGCTGAACCTGAAGTGTCGGACCACCGCCCCTTAATCCTTACCATCTGAACGCGCATCGATTCTTGTCCAGGTTGTTTGGCGGTAACTGAGAGACAAGCCCGTCATATGGTGATCTTGCGCGCATTTTTTTACACGGAGAAAGAACGGGAAGAGGCGTCATTTGCCGGTTCGGGCGATTGCCCATTGTCATTTACCCCACCTTCCTCTTATCTAAAGGGACGAAGCAAAGCCGCCTATGTGCGTCGCTTCGTTTGAGTTTCGCTGTTGGACGGAACGGACAGGACACCCTGCCGCAGTCCACAGACCGATTGGGCCAGAAATGGCCAAGGATTGCTGACGCGGACCAAGGTCTGGCGCAGCTTATGAACGGACACGCTGTAGAAAAGCACCGTGTCGGAGAAGAACCGCGATGACGCGCGTGAGGACAGTAGAGTTCCCGGCAGAAGGCCCCTCCGGCTTGATCTGCAGCGCGTCCATATTCGCCCAGACAAGACACGCCCCCAATACGCTTGCGCCGCCTGGTGCAAGGCGATTGCGGGCGCGCAATGGACTTTCATGCCAAAGAAAATGCTTATCGATGCCACCCACGCGGAAGAAACCCGCGTTGTGGTGGTCGACGGAAACAAGGTCGAGGA
>NZ_JBYNDP010000110.1:0-12468 GCF_059783535.1 Tateyamaria sp.
GCCCGTATCCCGGAAGGTCGAAATGCATCCGATCCCCGTCGCCGCCCGCGAAAAAGCGGGTGTTTTCCGGATCCTCGTCCAGAAAGATGTCAAAGAATTCCGGCCCGACCTCGTAAGCACGTTGGCTGATGGTGGGGCCAATGACCGCGTGGATGTTTTCGCGCGTGGCGCCAAGGGTGACCATGGCGTCAACCGTTGCCTCCATGATCCCGGCCTGCGCGCCTTTCCAGCCTGCATGTGCGGCACCGATGACCTGTGCCTCGGCATCTGCGAACAAAACCGGCTGACAGTCCGCGGTCAGCACGGACAGCGCCAGACCCGGTGTTGTCGTGACCAGCGCATCCGCCTTGGGTTTTGGCTCGGGCGCGGTTGTGACGTGAATTGCTTCGCCGGAATGAACCTGGTGCACCCCGGCCAGCTTGTCAGGGCCGACGTCCATTGCTTCAGCCACGCGACTGCGGTTGATTGCCACGATTTCAGTCTGGTCCGAACTGCCCACGCCGCAATTGAGGCCAGCAAAGATGCCCGAGGATGCGCCTCCCTTGCGGGTGAAAAACCCGTGCCGGACAGGTGCCAGGCTCTCGGCAGTCAGAATTTCCAACGTCATCGTTCCAGTCCGGGCGGTGGTGCGGCAGCGGTTGGGAAAAGCCCCAGAATCTTGAACAGGTTTCCCATTTCATCCGGATGCGTCAACCGTCGATGTGCCGCAATGTGAGCGTCCAGTGCGGAACCGTCCAGTTTTGCGGCCAATGCCTGCGCACGCGCCGTGATGCCAAGCCGTTCGAGGAACACACCCTGAGGGGTGATCCGGGAAAAGGCGGCCGGGCTGGCGGCCTGTATCAGCGCTTCAAAATCCACGTGGGCTGTCAGATCGGCCTGCCCGGGATCGGTCAGCGGGTCGACGGTTTTGTGGTTTTGCAGGGCCTGCAAGGTGTCGCCCAGTGACCGCCAGTCGCCGTAGTCGATGATCAGCGCGATACCGCCATGTGTCTCGATCCGAGCGCTGATGGCCGACATGATCGGCGCTGCCGACGGACACATCTCGACCAGCTGGCCGTCTTCTGTGTCTTCCAGCCGATGCTCCAACATGGCTTGCGGGGCGGCGGGCGACAGGCCGAAGGACAATGTGTTGTCGCTAAGGCCCACGCATCTTTCGCGCCAGCCCGTGCCATCGCGCTGGAACTGCCGCACTGGCAAGGCGTCGAAAAACTCGTTTGCGACCAGCCAAAGCGCGGTGTCGGGCAGATGATCGACACTGTTGGCATGAGTGATGTCAAACCCGTCGAGGGTCTTGCGCTGTACTTCTTGCAGCGTGGGCGATGCCTCGATCAAAGTGATCTGTGCCGCGTCATGAAATCCAGGCACCCGCGCGGTTGCGCGCAGGATATCGGCCATCAAGGTGCCGCGTCCCGGTCCAAGCTCTGCCAGAGTGAACGGCGCAAGCGCGCCCTGATCCAGCCAGCTTTGGGCCAGCGACAGGCCCACAAGCTCTCCAAACATCTGGCTGATCTCGGGTGCTGTGGTGAAATCACCCGCGGCGCCCAGCGGATCACGGGTGATGTAGTAGCCATGCACGGGATGCAGCAGCGCCTCGGCCATGTAGTCCGCGACGGTGATCGGCCCATGCGTCGCGATGCGCGCGATCAGGCCGTCCTTCAGGCTCATGCCGTAGCCGCAACCCGACGGCGGGCGCGGGTGATGAGCCATAGGCCCAGCAGGATCATCGGCAGCGACAGGATCTGGCCCATGGTCAGGCCATAGCCGCCCATATGCCATGCAAGGCCCAGCGGATTGCCCTCGGAAATGAATTGCGCGTCGGGTTGGCGTACAAATTCAACAAGGAACCGGCTGATGCCATAGCCCGCAAGGAACACGCCCGTCAGCAGGCCGGGTTTCTTGAACCCATGCCGCCGCCACGCCATCCACAGCAGAACGACGAGCAGGACAAAGCCTTCCAGGAATGCTTCATAAAGCTGCGACGGATGCCGCGCGCAGGCTCCCACTATGTCGGGACAAAACTGAGCCGCCTGTCCGGGAAAGACCACGCCCCACGGTACCTCGGTCGGCCGTCCCCACAGCTCGGCATTGATGAAATTCGCCATCCGACCCAAAAGCAGACCGGGCGGTGTGCCAATCGCCACCGCATCGGCGGTGGTCAAAAGGGGCAGTTTGTGGCGGCGGGTATAGAGCCAGAACGCGAGGATCACGCCCAGCATACCGCCATGAAAGGACATCCCGCCCTCCCAGATCGCGATGATGGAGAGCGGATCGCTCAGATACGACCCCGGCTGGTAGAACAGCACATAGCCCAAACGCCCCCCCAACAGGACACCCAGAATGATCCAGGTCAGCATATCCTCTGTCTGGCCGGGGCTCAGCGGGGGTGTCTGGTTCGGCCACAGGCGCGGGGCCTTCAGCGCCATCACCACCAGCCGCCAGCCGATGATGATGCCCACGATATAGGCCAAAGCATACCAGCGCAGGGCCAGTTCCATGCCGAAAAGCGAGATCGAGAAGATCTCGGGCGAAATGTCGGGGAAGGGGAGTGCGCCTGTCATCTGCGTCTCAATGCCTTTGCTTGGGGGGCAGGTCAACCTTGCCTCGCCCCGCGTCTGTGCCCATATAGGCAACAGGTTTCAAAGGAACACGACATCATGCAAGCACGCGGCAAGATTTTCGACGACATCTCGCAATTGATGACCAATGCGATGGGCGTGGCCCAGGGTGCAAAGGACGAGGCCGAGACGGCGATGAAATCCATGATGGACCGCTGGCTGGCGGATCGCGATTTCGTCACGCGCGAAGAGTTCGACGCGGTGCGCGCCATGGCGCAGAAAGCGCGGGAAGAGAACGAAGCGCTGAAGGCACGTATCGAGGCACTTGAAGGGAAGTAAGCCTTCCCCATGTCCGACACGTTGAACGCCCGGCTCTTGCCGGGCTTTTTTGTTGCCGCATGGCGCATGACCGCGCGTGTTCCCTTTGGATACCCGCTGGCAGTCGTTCGCTCGCATCCACGGTCGGGGATGGTCACACGCGCCGCACGCTGGGCAAAGGGCAATACCGTGATAAGCTGTCTGAGAGTTGTGCGACCAACAGCCTGAGAAGTGGATCCGAAATGTCCTTCAAAATCCCCGCCCTTGCCGTTGTCCTTTCGCTTTTGGCGACCAGCGCCATGGCGGACCTGATCGTGATCAACGGGCGCTACATCGTCGACAAGGACAGCGTGCGCGCCTACTTCTACCGCCAACGCGATAACCGCACGGTTTTTGACGTCCGGTGGAGCGATTGGTCCACGCAGTATCGGTGCAACGACGAATACGACCGCACCCGGGTCGAGGCCGCTTCCCTCAACCTTGTGCTGCAAATCGGCGACGCGCGCGCACTGGATTTTGGGGAGTTCCTGAACAACGAAGGCTTTGAAGGCTGCGAGAAATTCTAGGGCGCGCCGCTCGCAGGCCATGTGTGGAGGTCGCGAGCCGTTTGTCGCACGTGTTTTCGATTTGGGCTGAGTGTTGGCTGCAATCGACCCGCCGGATTAGGCCCATGCCGACCATTTAAACCACGACAGTCTGTGGCCGTGTGCAGCCTATGTGAGTGAGAGGGCTGAAACAGCCAGCTCAGACGTCCACCACATGCTTATCGGTTCTCTTCAATTTGAAAGAGGGCTGCCAAATGAAACCGCTTTTGCATGCCACATCGTAGCTGGCTCAGGTTGACACACAGGACATACTGGAAGTGCATTGTTTCACCCGCAAAAGGCAACTCAGGACGTACCATCATCTTTTCTTTCCGCCATCTTTCGGTGCCCCTCTTGCTGGCAATATCGGTCAGCTTGTTCGCCGTTAATCGCATTTGGCCAATCAATCGCACGATCCCATAACACGTAGTCATGTGAATAGAGTTGGCACGAGACGAAACCTTGGCTGGTTTTCACCGTGACTGGAGTGGTTTCAAACTGGTCGGGGGTAAGTTCACATCCTGCGACAATGGCCGGAAGGCACATGCACCAAATGATCCTTTTGGGTGAGATCATTGAAGCCTCTCTCTGCCAGGGTCTTGATCCCCGGAACGCCCAACAAAAGGGTGCTTTGATACAAGCCTGTCTTCGAGTGACTGTGCAGAGCTGGTTTTCTGAAAAGCATCTGAAGAGACGGCAGGGTCGGTCGAACGGGCTCGTTTGCGTTCGGCATCAATGACGTAATCCTGCAAGACAAGACGCGCGACCATCTCCGCCTCCCAGCCTTTCAGGGCAGGACGGGCTGCAATTGCTTCGTCGGAGTCTTCAATGGCCTTTTCGTATTCAACCAGACCACCGGCACTGATCATCGCTTGGGAGCCGGGTTGCAGGCTCTCTGACCAAACGCCATCCGACAGGATCAGCTCATGGTTGTCCAACAAGAGGTGGTAATAGGTGACCATCGCGTCGGGCTCGGGCCGCGTGACAGTCGACGCATTTAGAAATGCTTTTGCTGGCACAAGAACTTCACTCTGTCCGAAATGCACCTCTGGCACGCTTCCAAAGATGAGAATGCGGTGCTGAGAAGAGAGTCTTAGGGAACTCTCATTGCCAATGGCATTTGGTGCAAAGCAAACCGGAGCGTACTTTGGTTCTCGAGCCATCATTTTTTGCGAGAAATACGACTTTGCAATCCATTTGATAGGTTGCATCCCGTTGTCGCGTGTCAGAACGCGTTCACCAACACTAATCTTTTCGATCGGTTTGTATCCGTCTTTTGCCGTCAGAATGCGAGTGCCTTTGACGAAGCAGATCGGTATGAAGTCTTCTACAATCGTGACATTGTTTGCCGTGATCTGGATGTTTCCAACGATGCCGCCGGTTTGGTTCTGTAGGAAGAAGAATTGTGTCTCGGCTGGCGGCGTCTCATTGCCTCCCAAAGGCAAGGAACCGTTTGATATCAAACTGAAACCGGGTGGAAAGTTCAGCACGACAGTTTCGATCTGCCCATCGCTGGCGGCACCGGCAGGCCCTTGTATATTGATTGTCAGCGCATTGACCGTCGGCGGCAGATCGATTGTGCCCGTGAATTGATTGTCTTCACCATTGGTTGGAAATTGGAACGTGTAGGATCCAGGAGTATCTATCGTGTCTGTGAATGTAGCCATCAGTGCCCCCACTCTGAAAACAGACTGTGTTGCACTCGAGAGGTCTAACGCGTCGACTGCCCCGGGCCTTTTTTTAAAGTAAGCCAGAATTCTACTTTAGCGGGAAGTTAAATTTTCTTACTCCCGGCTCATATGGCGAAGTTTCGCCAGTTCGAGAGGGAAGCTGCAGGATAGTTCTTCCTCGGGTGCCTTTAAAACAGGCATCGCTTTGTCCGCACTCAAAATGAAGCACAGCTGGACCAGCGCCTTCGGCACGAGTCGAGTCCGGACAGCGATCTGAGTGAGTGGCGGTTTCGTCCACGCATCTGCCATTCCGTGCGACCAAGCGTCGGTAGGCTGTGCGTCCTTCGCACTGCTCGCCCATCTTGCCCCTGAATCCATCATATCCCCAACTTATTGGGCTTATCCCCAAATAAAGGGTTGCCAGATGGCCGCACCCTCGTCACCATATCTTGTAGAGGCACGGGGGATCGCCCCGGTTTCTAGAGCAGGCACCTAGCGCTTGGGGCGCTGCCAGCCCCCCGCGCTACTAGCGAATAAGAGGTGGCACCATGGCACTTTCCGAGCAGTTCCTGGAAGATGAGATTCATCCTATCGACATCGTCGAGCATCTGGCCGAACACCACGAATGGGATTTCGACCGCATCGCCGACGACCAGATCGCAATGGCCGTCGAAGGACAGTGGCGCACCTACTCCATCACGCTCGCATGGTCCGGCTATGACGAAACGCTCCGCATGGTCTGCACCTTCGAAATGGAGCCGCCAGAGGAGAAACTCGGCGGACTGTACGAGCTTCTGAACCACGTGAATGACCAGTGCTGGGCGGGGTCCTTCACCTATTGGGCAGAGCAAAAGCTGATGGTCTATCGTTACGGCCTTGTTCTGTCGGGCGGCCAGATGGCAAGTGCCGAACAGATCGACACCATGATCGGTGCCGCGGTGATGAGCGCTGAGCGTTACTATCCCGCTCTGCAGCTTCTGGTCTGGGGGGATCGGACACCCAAAGATGCGATGCAGGTCGCTATTGCGGAGGCTTATGGCCGCGCCTAACCTGCGCCCCTGAACGAACGGGGGATTTCATGCAAGACAGTCGGATTGCAGCCCGGGGCCTCGTGCTTCTGGGCTGCGGCAAGATGGGATCGGCGATGCTCGCCGGATGGCTCGAACGGGGCCTGCCTGCCACCTCGGTCTGGGTGCAAGACCCAGCGCCTTCGCTTTGGGTCCATGGCTCTGGCGTGCATGTGAACGCCGAATTGCCCGATGATCCTGCCGTCATCCTAATCGCTGTGAAACCCCAAATGATGGGTGACGCTTTGCCCGCCATTGCTGCCTTTGGTGGTGGGGACACGGTATTTGTGTCCGTGGCCGCAGGCACGCCCTTGTCTGCGTTCGAAGAGGCCTTTGGCACAACCAGTCCCATCGTTCGCGCGATGCCCAACACCCCCGCCGCCGTGGGGCGTGGGATCACGGCGATCTGTGCCAATGATGCCGGACAAGGGGCTCTGGACGAAGCCGATATGCTGCTCTCAGCCGTGGGTGACGTTGTGCGTCTGGACAGCGAAGAACAGATGGATGCGGTCACTGGCGTGAGTGGCTCCGGTCCGGCCTATGTCTTTCATCTGATTGAAACGCTGGCCGCTGGCGGCGTGGCGCAGGGTCTGCCCGAGGATTTGGCGATGCAGCTGGCGAAGGCGACGGTGGCAGGGGCCGGGCATTTGGCGATGGAGGCGGATGAGGATCCCTCGCAATTGCGCGTCAACGTCACCAGTCCGAATGGGACAACGCAGGCAGCACTTGAGGTTCTGATGGATGAAAAGGCAGGCTTTCCCAGCCTGTTACCGCGCGCTGTTAAAGCAGCAAGTGAACGATCCAAGGAGTTGGCCCGTGGCTGAGATTTCATTTGATGAATTCATGAAGGTCGACATCCGCGTGGGTCGTGTGGTGCGGGCCGAACCTTTCCCGGAGGCGCGCAAGCCCGCCATTAAGATGTGGGTCGATTTCGGCGGCGACCTGGGGGAACGCAAGACCTCGGCGCAGGTGACGGTGCACTACGATCCCGACGCGCTGGTGGGCCGTCAGGTGATGGCGGTGGTGAATTTCCCGCCGCGTCAGATCGGGCCCTTCATGTCCGAGGTTCTGGTCCTCGGGTTCCCTGATGACAACGGAGACATCGTGCTGGCCACACCCGACAAGGATGTGCCTGTCGGTGGGCGGATGCATTGATGAAACTGTGGATCACACGCCCTTTGCCCGACAGCGTGGTGCGGGCTGCACAGGACCGATGCGATGTGGAGGTGCGGACCGAGACCCTGCCTTTGACAACGGAAGAGTTGCGGCGCGCGTTGACCGATTTCGATGTGGTTCTGCCGACTTTGGGAGATGCTTTCTCGGCCGACGTGTTCGCCGATGTTGCTGAGCCGCGTTGCAAGCTGCTGGCGAACTTTGGCGTTGGGTACAACCATATTGATGCAAGCGCCGCGCAGGCCAAGGGGATCGCCGTCACCAACACGCCCGGTGCCGTCACCGATGCGACGGCGGATATCGGGATGATGCTGATCCTGATGTCAGCCCGCCGTGCGGCAGAGGGCGAGCGGCTGGTACGGGCGGGCGCGTGGCCCGGCTGGCATCCAACGCAGATGCTGGGCCTGCACATGAGTGGCAAGCGGGTCGGCATCGTGGGTATGGGACGCATCGGGCAGGCCATTGCGCATCGGTGCCATTTCGGGTTCGGCATGGACGTGGCGTACTTCAACCGGTCTCAAAAGAACCTCGGATTCCCGGCCGAGCGGGTCAAGGAACTGCCCGACCTTGCGGCGTCCGTCGATGTGCTGGTTGTCGCTGTCCCCGGGGGGACGGACACGCACCACTTGATTGATGCACATGTGCTCGGGGCGATGCAGGAACACGCGCATCTGGTCAATATCGCACGCGGGGACGTGGTGGATGAGGCCGCTTTGACAGCGGCACTGGAAGCTGGGTCCATTGGAGGCGCGGGGCTGGATGTTTATGAACATGAACCGCAGGTGCCCGACGCCCTTCGGGCCTTGGACAACGTGACGCTGCTGCCGCATCTGGGCACTGCCGCACTTGAGGTGCGCGAGGCGATGGGGCTGATGGCGGTGGAGAATATCGCGGCGTTTCTGGACGGAAAACCGCTGCCAAACGCGGTCTAGGGTGATTTGTCCCCGCGGGGACAAGGTGTTCGGTCGCTTTGGCCATTCTTCACTTTTTTCGTTTCTGTGCCTGAGTTCAGTCGGTTGTCTGCCGCACGGTCAGGAAGGACGAATTTAACCACGTGCGACGCATCCTGCTTCCCGGCGGCGGGCAAGCTTCTGAAAAAGGCGCAGCCATTTCTGCACTGATCGCCGTTGCATCAGAAAAACGGCTGTCGGAAACCGTGACCGTGAGGCCGTACATCGTCCAACTGCGACCCGCCATTCGTGCTTGTGTAATGGCGGTCCGGCGTATCCTTGCTGTCGGCGCTGACAGGTTGGGTTTCGACATTTCAACATGTTGGCGCGCGCTCTAATGTTCGGGCCATGGGACGGACAATGAAACGACTTGCCAGTGTGGTTTTGCTTCTGGTCCTGGGTGTGTGGGCCGCGAACACATCGCTATTTGTTTCCGGGGTGGATCAGCACCAGACCCGCGTGATCGCGCATCGCGGGGTTCACCACATTTACGCTGGATCCGACAGGTCGGGTGATGCCTGCCACGCCTCACCGGTTGAGCCCATTGAACATGCCTTTATCGAGAACACGATCCCCTCCATGCAGGAGGCCTTTCGCCTTGGCGCGGATGTTGTGGAGATCGATATTCACCTGACGCCTGACGAGGTGTTTGCCGTTTTCCACGATTGGACCATTGATTGCCGCACCAATGGAGCGGGCGTCACGCATGAACAGAGCCTTGCTGCGCTTCAGGCGCTTGATATCGGCTATCGGCTTGATGACGGCACCGGCACCTATCCCTTGCGGGGAAATGCGGCTGGCCTCATGCCGTCTCTGGACGAGGTATTCGCAGAGGCCATGGATGGACAATTCCTGATCAACTTCAAAAGCCGTCGTCGCGCGGAAGGCGTGGCGCTTGCGCAGATGTTGCAACGGCCTGAGGTCCGCGGGCAGGTCTATGGTGTCTATGGCGGGCAGAGACCGACACGGGTGACACTGGGGGCCGTTCCGGACCTACGCGGGTTTGACAAGGCCGGGTTGCAGGATTGCCTTGTTCGGTACCTCGCATTGGGGTGGAGCAGCTATGTTCCGGAAAGCTGCCGCAATGCGATTGTCATGGTGCCGCAGAACTATGCGGGCTTTATGTGGGGATGGCCGCATCGCTTTACCCGTCGGCTGGAGGCGGCGGGAACCGATGTCATTCTGGCCGGTGCCTATGACGGGTCGGGTTTTTCCAGCGGGATTGATGACGCGGAAAGCTTTGCAAAGGTACCGGACGCTTTTGATGGCTATGTGTGGACCAACCGGATTGAGTTGATTGGCCCGCTCAATGAAGCCAGGCGGTAGGGATGCGACGTCATTGAACCATCGCCAAGGGTGGCCCGGCTTTGTTAGCGTCACAGCTTTTTCAGTGACACCCGCTTGTGCACGTCTTCGACGCTTTCGACCCGTTCGGAATATCGATCAACGAGGTAGTCTTTGCGACCGCGCACCATCCACGTGAATTTCACCAGCTCTTCCATCACGTCCACGACCCGGCGGTAGAAGGGACCTTCGGGCAGGCGCCCGTCTTCGAATTCCAGCCATGCCTTCGCGATGCTGGACTGGTTGGGAATGGTGACCATCCGCATCCAGCGCCCGAGGATACGCATCTGGTTTACGGCGTTGAAACTCTGCGATCCGCCCGACACCTGCATGACGGCCAGTGTCTTGCCCTGCGTGGGGCGGATGCCACCCTTGAGCGACAGGGGTAGCCAGTCGATCTGGGTCTTCATCAGGCCAGTCATCGCGCCATGGCGTTCCGGGCTGGACCAGACCATGCCTTCGGACCATGTGGTGAGGTCGCGGAGTTCGACCACTTTGGGTTGATCCGCCTCTGCATCATCGACAAGCGGCAAGCCGGACGGGTCGTACATCCGTGTCTCGCACCCGAGGTGGCGCAGGATGCGCGCCGCTTCCTCGGCCGCGCGGCGGGAATAGCTGACGTCGCGCAGAGAACCGTAGAGTAGAAGGATGCGTGGGGGATGGCCCGGATCATGAGGCGCACGCAGGGCGTCTGTATCGATCTGCGACAATGCCTCGGCCACGAGGGCCGGAAGATCGTCAGGCACTTTCATCCTCGAGATGCAGTTTCATGTCGATCAGGACCTGCTGCAGCAAGGTTGTTTCTTTGAGCAACCGCTTGGCCTCGTTGACGGTGATCACGCCATCTTCGATCGACTGCTGGTATTCGGTCATCAGCATGGCAAAGCGCTGGCTGAGTGCGATCACGTCCGAGTTCACGCCGCCGGGTCGGTCTGAATTAGGGCGGCGGTCATCGTGGCTGAGCGTGATGCCCTGCAGTTCGGCCAGTGCGCCGGTGACATGGGGGTAGCTTGCCGCTTCCTCCAGTGCGATCACCGCGTCCACGGGCATGAAGCGGTCCGAGTGTTCTTCGTTGTCGGAATAGTACCTGCCCAGGGTCGCTTTGGACTTTCCCGTCAGTTTGCATGCCGCTTCGATGCCGACATCCTTTACCAGCGACTCAGTGTGCTTCTTTAAATAGCTGCCAACGGTCATGAGCCCGCCCCCTTGATACGCAAATCCCCAGTTCAACCACCTGAGCGGGGGAACTTGGCCGATCTTTTCCCATTAATCGTCTAGCCATGAAATGTCATTTTTAAAAGCATCCCAGAGGTTTTCGGGATGTAACAAGTACCCGGTGCCCCCAAGTTCCGGGTTTGGGTGGGGTCTGCCACATCTTCTGTCCCGTGGGGGCGACAGGCCGATCTGACCGGCAGCAGGGGTGGTAGATCCGTCGGACGTTTAGTGTATCGGGAGGGGCATCATCCCCAAGTCGGGCGCGCGAGCACCCACGGCCCATCCCATTGTCACCCAGTGCCGAAGCGGCGCAGGGGCATGCGACGCAGGCAACAAGATCATGCGCGCGGCCCTTGCACCCACCTGGTGTCTTGCCCAGACATGCGAGCCAAATTATGCAGCCGCGCATGGCCAAGCTCTATTTCCACTACTCCACCATGAACGCGGGCAAGTCGACCGTGCTGTTGCAGGCTGCCCACAACTACCGTGAGCGGGGGATGGAACCCTACCTGCTGACCGCATCCTTTGACGACCGGGCCGGGGCGGGGCGTATCGCCTCGCGGATCGGGATCGGGGCAGAGGCTGACACGTTCACCAGCACCGATGATCTTTTTGCGACGCTTGTGGCGCGGCAAGCCAAGGGGCCTGTCGCCTGTGTCTTTGTCGACGAAGCGCAGTTCCTGACCGAGGATCAGGTGTGGCAGCTGGCGCGGGCTGTGGATGATTTGGGCCTGCCGATCATGTGCTATGGATTGCGGGTGGATTTTCGCGGCAAGCTCTTTCCCGGGTCCGCAACGCTGCTGGCGCTGGCCGACGAGATGCGCGAAGTGCGCACCATCTGCCATTGCGGAAAGAAGGCGACTATGGTGATCCGGCAGGATGCCGAGGGCCGGGCGATCACGGATGGCGCGCAGGTGCAGATCGGTGGAAACGAGACCTATGTATCGCTGTGCCGGCGGCACTGGCGCGATGCGGTTGGCGACAGCTGAGGGCTGCAGCTACACGCTAGCGCGGCAGGTCCTTGTAGGGGCAAACATCGTCTTCGAACGGCACATGCCGCCAGCGAAACGGTTCATCCTCAAGGCATTTGGGACGGCTGATGCGGTCCATTCGAAAGTGGCGGAAGTCGCCTCGTGCCGGGTCCCACGCCACCAGATACCACAACGGTTGCAGGATCAGCATGGCTTGCGGTTCGACCTTGCGCTGTGTCTTGTTCCCTTTGGCGTCGCGATAGTCGAACTGGATATGTACGCGTTTCAGGAACCCGGTTTCAAAGACAGGCAGCAGGTTGGCATCCATCGGCCCCAGATCGGACAGGTCCTGATGCGGTGACAGCTCTCCGATATGCAGGCAGTCCAGAAACCGCCGCAAATCACGGACCTTGTCGGATGGCAGTGACTTTTCGATCTTGGCCAGCCCCGCATCCGCCAGATCGGAAAAGGGCAGGTTCTGTGCGGCGCGCATGGCCGCCACGCTGATCAACAGGGCAAAGACCTCGGACACGGCAAGGCGGGCGGTTGTCTGCATGGCTTGCGGATCAAGCTGAATGCCACCCCCACGACCGCTTTCGGAATGGATGACAAAGCCTTCGT
>NZ_JBYNDP010000235.1:0-2745 GCF_059783535.1 Tateyamaria sp.
CAATCGTGCCAATGTTAACGTGCGGCTTCGTACGTTCAAACTTTTCCTTTGCCATGATGGCCTCCTTTTACGTTTCCAATGCAGTCAGTTGACTGCAAATGTGCTTTCCTTCGGGGCCAAAAAATCCCCGAAAATGTCATAGTCCCGTGCGTAAATCTGCTTGATCCGATCAAGGGTCTGTTCAGAGATACTGCGTTCTTTCAGGTCGCGCCCGCCGGTTTGCTCCCGCGGGATTTGTGGCAACGCACCGACCCGTTCACGGAGCATGGCCCAGAATTCCGACAAATCCGCAGAGTCGAAAATGCGGGTATAACGGTCGGCGCGCCCGCCTAAAAAACGCTCCATCGGCAAGCTGTGATGCTTGATCTTGTCAGACAGCTCCCGATACCGGTGCAGATGCGCCACGAACGTTCCAAACGAAGGCCGCACTGTGACGCCCTTCCCGTGATCTTCTTCCGTCAGGTCCAGCTTATCCAGTTCTCCAAGGTGCAGAACACGATTGGAATGGCATGACAAAAGCCGTTCGACGGGGTCGCGGATGACAGCGAACACGGCGTTTTTCCAGTTCACCATATCCCGGTCAAACTTGAACAAGCGGGACTGATAAAGGTGATGGATCTGACGGCGGCGGCTATTGGAGAAAAAGGGTTTGAACGGGTACCCGTTCTCAATCTCGAACGCCACGTGCTTAATCGTCGTGCTGGCCCCTTTCGGGACCAGCATGATCGATAATTTGTATTTGTTAAGCACGACAGCCACCAAACCGTTTCCTAGCTGATCAGGCGTATTTCGCCTGGATCTCGTCGCTGATATTCTGCGGTACGGGATCGTAGTGGTCGAATTGCATGGTGAACTGGGCACGGCCCGACGACATCGAACGCAGGGTGTTGATGTAGCCGAACATATTGGCCAGCGGCACCATCGCATCGATGGCGATGGCGTTGCCGCGGTTCTCCTGGCCAGACACCTGACCCCGACGCGATGTCAGGTCACCGATGATACCACCGGTATATTCTTCAGGTGTGATGACCTCGACCTTCATGATCGGCTCGAGCAGCTTGGCACCAGCTTTCTTCATGCCTTCGCGCATACCCATGCGGGCCGCGATTTCGAAGGCCAGAACGCTGGAGTCAACGTCGTGGAATTTACCGTCGATCAGGGCAACCTTGAAGTCGATAACGGGGAAGCCCGCGAGCGGACCGCTATCCATGACCGAATTGATGCCTTTTTCAACGCCGGGGATGTATTCCTTCGGCACGGCACCACCAACGATGCGGCTCTCGAACGAGTAACCTTCGCCTGGCTCTGTCGGGGTGATGATCATTTTCACCTCGGCAAACTGACCCGAACCACCCGACTGTTTCTTGTGGGTGTAGGTGTGCTCGACCTCGTGACCGATGGTCTCGCGGTAGGCCACCTGGGGTGCACCGATGTTGGCTTCGACCTTGAACTCACGCTTCAGACGATCCACGAGGATATCGAGGTGAAGTTCGCCCATGCCCTTCATGATGGTCTGACCGCTTTCCAGGTCAGTTTCCACGCGGAAGGACGGGTCTTCGGCAGCCAGACGGGCCAGACCCTGAGACATCTTCTCTTGGTCGCCCTTGGTTTTGGGCTCAACCGCGATCTCGATCACCGGATCAGGGAAGTTCATCGTTTCCAGAACCACCGGATCACCCTTGTCGCACAGCGTGTCACCGGTTGTGGTGTTCTTCAGACCACCCAACGCGATGATGTCGCCGGCATAGGCTTCAGTGATCTCGTCACGGTCGTTCGAGTGCATCATCATCATACGACCAACGCGCTCGTTGTTGCCCTTGGTCGAGTTCAACATCGAGTCGCCCTTGTTCAGGGTGCCAGAGTAGATGCGCACGAATGTCAGCGAACCCACAAATGGGTCGTTCATGATTTTGAACGCAAGGCCCGAGAACGCCATGTCATCATCCGCGCGGCGGGCGATGTTACGTTCTTCGCTTTCGTCACCGGGTTTGAAGCCCATGTAGTCGACAACATCCAGCGGGCTGGGCAGGTAGTCGATCACGGCGTTCAGCAGCGGCTGGACACCTTTGTTCTTAAAGGCCGAGCCACCCAGAACCGGAACGAAGTCCAGCGCCAGCGTGCCCTTGCGCAGCAGTTTGCGCAGCGTGGGAACGTCGGGTTCGTTGCCTTCAAGATAGGCTTCCATCGCGTCGTCGTCTTGCTCGACGGCGGCTTCGATCATCTTCTCGCGCCACTCGGCGGCCATGCCCTGCAGCTCGGCACGGATTGGTGCCTTGATCCAGGAGGCGCCCAGATCTTCGCCCTGCCACAGCCATTCTTCCATGGTGACCAGATCAACCAGACCTTCCAGCTCGGTCTCGGCACCGATCGGAATACCGACGGGCACAGCACGGGCACCGGTGCGGTCTTCGATCATGCGCACGCAGTTGAAGAAGTCGGCACCGATCTTGTCCATCTTGTTGACAAAGACCATGCGCGGAACCTTGTAGCGATCCGCCTGACGCCACACGGTTTCGGTTTGAGGCTCAACACCGGCGTTTGCATCCAACACACAGACAGCACCGTCGAGAACCGCAAGCGAACGCTCAACTTCAATGGTGAAGTCAACGTGGCCAGGGGTGTCGATGATGTTCAGGCGGTGCTTCTCGGTTTCGGCTGTCTTGCCGTCCTCGGTGCGCTCCCAGAAGGTTGTGGTCGCAGCCGACGTGATGGTGATCCCGCGTTCCTGCTCTTGCTCCATCCAGT
>NZ_JBYNDP010000236.1:0-2740 GCF_059783535.1 Tateyamaria sp.
GCTACTCGACCAAGAAGATCTATCGCCAGAAGGGCACCGGCGGCGCACGCCACGGTGACCGCAACGCGCCGATCTTCCGCAAGGGTGGTATCTACAAGGGTCCGACCCCGCGTTCGCACGGCCACGACCTGCCCAAGAAGTTCCGCAAGCTTGGTCTCAAGCACGCTCTGTCGGCCAAGGCCAAGGCAGGCGAGCTGGTGATCATCGAAGATGCGGCAGCGGGTGGTAAAACCGCCGCTCTGGCCAAACAGGTCAAGGACCTGGGCTGGAAGCGTGCGCTGGTGATTGACGGGGCTTCGGTCAACGAAGACTTCCTGAAAGCATCGCGCAACATCGAAGGTCTGGATATCCTGCCGACGATGGGTGCAAACGTATATGACATCCTGAAGCGTGACACCCTGGTGATCACGAAGGCGGGTGTCGAAGCACTGGAGGCTCGTTTGAAATGAGTGCCAAGGCAGAACATTACGACGTGATCCGCAAGCCGATCATCACTGAGAAGGCAACCATGACGTCCGAGAACGGCGCGGTGGTCTTTGAAGTGGCGATTGACAGCAACAAGCCCCAGATCAAGGAGGCCGTTGAGGCGCTCTTTGGTGTGAAGGTGAAGGCCGTGAACACGACCATCACCAAGGGCAAGGTCAAGCGTTTCCGCGGCCAGTTGGGCAAGCGGAAAGACGTGAAAAAGGCCTATGTGACGCTGGAAGAAGGCAACACGATCGACGTGACCACCGGTCTTTGATCGTGGGGCGGGGCTGAACCCCGCTCACATCGCAAAATGAACAAACCCCGGTCTGCGATTTGCAGGCCGGGGTTTTTCTTTGCCATTTGGCCCCTTATGTTCGTGCGATGCGATGTGAGAGGTCTTTGTTCCTATGCGAAATGCGGCTTTGGTTCTGGGTATCATCGGCGGGTTGATTGCGATGATCGTCGGCTTCTTCGGCTATGGATACACCGAGGTGGTGCGCGCCAATCAGGAAGTGGGCGAGATATTTGGCACAGTGGACAATGAAGCCCTGGTGCGCGTGAGCAGTTTTGTGGCGCCCTTGTTGGCGATTGCGGGCGGGGCCATGGCCAAGATCCGAGCGCTTTGGGGTGGCGGACTGTTATTGGTTGCGGCGGGCCTCATGTATCATGCCTTTGGTTTTGGTGTCTTCACCATGTTCCCGATTGGGTTCTGCCTTGTCGCCGGCGTACTTGCTGTTGCCGCGGGCAAACCAGATGAAGCGAAGGCGCATTTCTAGGGTCATGTGGACGCCTTGTTCGGTGGCCTATTGATCACCCCACCTGCGTGGTGAGGGCACCGAGGTGCATCTATTGCATAGTGTACGCTTTTGTTCCGCAATCGCAGAGGCGTTCGACTGGCAGCCGCCTACATCCAAGCCCGGAACTGTCATTCGCAAATCCCTGCGACTACAAGGGGATGTCATCATACTTTCGGGAGGTAGGGGAGGTAACACCTTCGGCCACTTGCGTGGTGGCCTTTGTCATCATTTCGACCATCCTTGAGGCCTGATCCGCATATTCCTGCGCGGCGTCCCTGCAATAATTGGATTGCAGTTTCATCAGTTCAGCTGGCGAGGTGCAGGCCATCATGGCGCGTTGCGCGGCGAAGTCCTTTTGCACCCTGTCCATGGCAAAGCGGGTGCATTCAGTTGTGATCTCCATCCAGGCTTGCGCGGTCGCAGGGTTGAAGGTCGCTAGAGCGGCTGCCATGGGGGCGGGGCTGAGCTTCGGCGGTGTGGATTTGGGCATGGGGCGTCCTTTTCTAGGAGGTATGGACGCAGTGTAACGGGTTTTGTGGGAGGGCGAATTGATCTGGATCGTGTGGCCGTTGGGTTTTTGTGGGCGTGCAATGTGAGTACAAGCAGAACAAACGACGTTCTGATGCGATTGAATGACTGAACTACACTACATTCACGTCCCAACTGACACGCCAATCTCATTCCCCTCGAAGTTGGGTGAATTTCGGTGCTCGCCCATTTTGGAACGTAGTATCTCAGCCGAGATGCAATGGAACCTGTCCAAACAACTGGTTGCGGAAGGGTGTCTGTATGCCATGGCCTGGGGCGAAAACTGTTCGTCTTGGGACGACAGTATCGACGACGCCAATATCATGGATTTCTTAGGCCGCGAGATACCGGCCGATCGTTATGTCATGAACACTTGGCACCCAGACCAACCGCTGAAAGAAGCGTTTAGATATGCCAAATTCGATTCCACCTTGTCGTACGATGATCGTGAGCTTGAACAACTTCTAATTTTGGATTTTTCGGAAGCAGAATGACAGGCAGATCTGAAAATGATGTTTGCCGAAGTTTCCTAGCATGTTTTGATTGCGCGCCTGCCCCCAGCTTCTTGTGCGCCCATGGATTGGTGGGCAGAATACCCACCCTACGGGTTGACCCTACCCCTTCGCTGGCCTAAACGACCCCATCCGCAAGGCCCCGGATTCGTCCGGGGCTTTGCTGTTGCTCGTTTGAGCTTACTACCGGGCACCTTCGGGGGCCTTTAACCATAGGGCGGGGCCAGCCTCGCTCGTTTAGCAAAACGGAAGACAGTAACATGGCACTCAAGTCGTACAAGCCGACGACGCCGGGCCAGCGTGGGCTGGTTCTGATCGACCGTTCGGAGCTGTGGAAGGGGCGCCCCGTCAAGGCGCTGACCGAAGGTCTCACCAAGAATGGTGGCCGCAACAACACCGGACGGATCACGATGCGCCGCAAAGGCGGGGGCGCGA